>JAKAWF010000542.1 GCA_021817025.1 bacterium | reverse complement strand
GCTGCCGAAGTACTCTCTGCTCTGCATCGACAAGGTGCGGCTGGTCGGCGACCCGGTCGCCTTGGTGGTGGCCGAGAGCCGGGCCCAGGCGGAGGACGCGGTCGAGCTCATCGAGGCCGAGTATGAGGAACTGCCCGCCGTAATGAGCGAGGATCAGGCGCGCGACGCCAGCCTCCCGGCGATCTTCGAGGATCTCGGCAGCAACATCCTGTTCGGTCCCGACCAGAAGGTCTTCGGAGACGTCGAGGGAGCATTCGCCGCCGCCGACCGGGTGGTCCGGGCGCGGATCTCGCAGCACCGGCATCAGAACGTGCCCATGGAGGGTCGGGCCATCCTCGCCGCCTTCGATCGTGCCAGCGGGGAGCTGGTGGCCCACGCCGCCACCCAGGGGGTCAACACCACCCGGCAGATCGTCGCGGCCCAGCTTCAGATGCCGCTGGACAAGGTCCGCGTCCGGGCTCAGGACATCGGCGGGTCGTTCGGGCTGAAGTTCGGCGCCAGCCGCGAGGAGGTCGCCTGCTGCGCCGCCAGCCGCGAGCTGGCCCGGCCGGTCCGCTGGATCGAGGACCGGATGGAGAACCTGACTGTCTCGGGGCAGGCCCGTGAGGAGAGCTTCATCGTGGAGGCGGCGGTCACGACGGCCGGCGAGATCCTGGGCATGCGGGTCGAGATGGTGATCGACTCCGGTGCCTACCCCGGCTTTGCCCCGGGGATCATCTCGACCGTCCGGGAGATGATCCCCGGTCCCTACCGGATGCGGGCGCTCTCCTTCTCCGCCACCGGGATCATCACCAACAAGGCAACCTATGTCGCCTACCGAGGGCCCTGGGCGTCCGAGACCTTTGTCCGGGAACGCCTGATCGACCTGGTGGCGGCAGAACTGGGCCTCGATCCGGTGGAGGTTCGGCTCCGCAACCTGGCCGAGAGGGATCAGCCGCCACTGCGGATGGTGACCGGACCGAGTCTGGCCGGGATCACCGCCAAGGAGTCGTTGCGGCGGATGACGGAGCTTTTCGACTTCCCCAGGTTTCGCGAGCAACAGGCAACCGCTCGGGCCGCCGGACGCTATCTGGGAGTCGGCGTGGCCACCTACGTCGAGCCGGCACCCGGGCCCCGCCCGGAGACCCCCCCCACGGAGCTCGAGTGGGTGCGGGCCAGCCTGGGGGAGGATGGGACGGTGTCGGTGTTCACCGCTCAGATGCCCCACGGGCAGAGTCACCAGACCACCCTGGCCCAGATCGCCGCCGATCAGTTCGGCGTTGACTTCGACCAGGTGCGGGTGGTGGTGGGCGACACCGATCAGGTGCCCGAGGGCTTTGGGACCGGGGGCAGCCGCTTCGCCGCCATGGCCGGGGGGGCAGCGCTGCACGCCACCCGGAGGCTTCGAACCCAGGTTCTGGAACTGGCCGCGCAGCTGCTGGACCTGAGCCCATCGAGCCTCGACATCCGAGACGGCGCGGTGGTGGGTGAGGGTGTTCCGGGGGGCGGGCTGCCCCTTCCTGAGCTGGTCCGGCGGGCAAACGAGGCTGCCGCAGCCGGACTGATCCCGCCGGGCACCGACACCGGGCTTGAGGCCAGCTTCGGCTTTGACGGTGGTCAGGGGGGATGGTCAGGGGGAACTCACTGCTGCGTGGTCGAGGTCGACCCCATGAGTGGCAAGGTTGAGCTGCTGCGCTATCTGGTGGTGGAGGACTGCGGGGAGTTGATCAACCCGGCGGTGGTGGAGGGGCAGATCCGTGGTGGGGTCGCCCAGGGCATCGGGGCCGTGCTGCTGGAGCGGTCCGCCTACGATGAGTGGGGCCAGTATCTGTCGTCCACCTTCATGGATTACCTGCTGCCCACCACCACCGACGTGCCCAACATCGAAATTCACCATCTTGAGACGGTTCCCCTGGACCAGGACGTCAACTTCCGAGGAGTCGGCGAGGGGGGCATGATCGTGGCTCCTCCGACGATCTGCAACGCCGTGGCCGACGCGATCGCCCCGACCGGGGGGCGGGTGCTGGAGCAGCACCTGCCGCCTCAGCGGATCCTGGAGCTCATGGGGGCCATTCCTGAGCGCGGGTGAAGGGCTCGGTCGGAGGTCGGGCTGTAACCCCGGGCGGCGGCCCACCGTTCCAGATCCCGACCCGCGGCTGGCGATCCCGATCGAGGGACCGCAGCACGCCGGGTGGAGGAGGTGATCGATGCGGTCTCTGATGGCAGCGCTCATGGTGGCGGCTCTGGCCTTGCTCCTGGCTGCCTGTGGGACCACGAAGACTCCGCGCCCTGCGCCCACCGCTTCCCCCACAGCGACCGCCAGCCCCACCCCATCGGCAACAGCGAGCCCTACCGCCACACCCACGGCGAGTCCCTCCGCCAGCCTCGCCAGCTGCACGACCAGCGATCTCACGGCGGCGCTGGCGAATGCGCAGGGAGCTGCCGGCAGCGTCTTCTACTCCTTGGAGTTCAAGAACGTGAGTGCGTCCAGCTGCACCCTGTTCGGCAACCCCGGTGTCTCCATGGTCGCGGGCAGCAGCGGCACCCAGGTGGGCGCCTCGGCGACGTTTGTCAACCAGGCCAGCGCGACCACCGTCACCCTCGCCCCCGGGGCGCAGGCCAGCGCGGTCCTGCAGATAGTGGAGGCGGAGAACTTTCCAGAGAGTGCGTGTGGCATCGAGACCGTGGCCGGCCTGCGCGTGTATCCGCCGGGAAACACAGCGGCCC
>JAKAWF010000541.1 GCA_021817025.1 bacterium | reverse complement strand
CTTGCCCGGGTGCCCCTCCGTGTCGGCGGGCACGGTGGGCACCCCGGTGCCGTCGATGGCGGCGTACAGCTTGGGGGTCGGTTCGGAGCTGAGCAGTGGGACCACCTTGCCCGAGATCACCGCCTCCGAGTGAGCTTCGATGGCTGCTCGGATCTTGGCCCCATCGGCTTCGGAGCTGCGCTCTACCCGCTTGCTGGCCAGATGGAGTCCAGCCAGTTCGGCCAGGTCTCGGCTTCCCTGCCCAAAGGGCTCCTGGCTGCCGACTCGGTCGACCATCCGCCGCAACCCCGGGCTGAGCGAGCTGTCGATCACTCCCAAGTCTTCGTCCTTGGGGAAACGCCCATGGCCGCAGTTCGCGCAGGGGTAGTAGGCACGGCGCAAGCGGACCGCCCCCAGAACGGTATCGACGGTCTTCACCCGGTAGTCGGAGAACTCCGCGAGGTGGCCTCCACCGCAGTCCACCCGGGCACCGCGATGCCCGGAGTCGAAATCCAGCAGCCCCTCCAGGAGCCCTCCTCCCAGCTTGACCATGGAGGTGCGAATCGCCAGTTCGACTGTGGTCAGGCCCTTCCCCGAGGGATCGCTGAGGTGGCTGGCGGCAAGCTGGCTGAGGCGTTCTAGCTCGGCGGCGAAGTCCGCCTGGAGCTGCGTGAAGAGCCCCTTTTCTTGCCCTCGGTCGCGGCCGGAGGCTGGTCGCCGGCCAATGCCGAGACCGGTCTGGCCTCGCAGATCTTCTCGTTGACCTCCACAACGCCTTGGACGATCCCCCGGAAGTGCTTGTAGCTGGCGACCTCTCGCCGCGCCTTATCCAAAGCGGGTCCAGGCTTGAAGTACTCGGCTACGGTCTTGCCGGCCACTTTCTTGGTCAGGATGAATTGCTGCCCATGCCCAGGATGGTTGGGGTCGGCACAAGCGCAGTTGGGCTTGCCGCATCGGTGCCGCACCTCATTGAGACTCCCCGGCCGGAAGTCTCCGGTTGACGCGAGTTCAGAGTAAAGCCGCGCGCGCTGCTCTTCGAGGTCAGGGAGGTGATAAGAATCGGGCATTGGAAAGAGCCTCCTCTGCAGGTCCTACTACGTGCAGATTACCACACTTTCACTCTCCCTGCTCAAGTGGCCCAACTTTCCCGTCCCACACCCCCCAGGAACGGTCGGGTTGCAGATGGCCACCTCGAGTGGTCAGACTCAGCCAGCCGCCGACCTCACATTCCGTTCGCGAGGCAACATCGATTTGAACACGCAGGACCCCGAGGTCCCCCCGACAAGTACGCCCTCTGATGGCGGCAGGAACACCCCGACTGCTGGCAGCGGGGGCAACCTGGAGCAGCACATCCCACAGCAGGGAAGTCTGCCCGGAAACCGGTACGTGGTGATCCGCCGGGAGGATCTGGGTTCGTTCCGGCGCGGCGCCCACGGAGTCCTGGTCGCCACCGAGCGCGCCGACGAGCCGACCGGGGGCATGGCTCGGGCGTCATTCCTTCTGAAGCGCATGGTGGTGGGACGCCGCCTGCCCACCTCGGCCACCGAGAGCGAGCAGCTGCCGGTGCGCCGAGCCCTGCCAACTCTGGCCTCTGATGCTCTCTCATCAGTCGCCTACGGACCTGAGGCCGGGCTCTCCGTGCTGGCCCTGGCCGGGGTCGGCGCCTTCGCCTTTGAGATGCCGATCGCGATCGCCATCGCGGTGCTGATGGTCCTGGTGGTCCTCTCCTACCGACAGCTGGTGCTGGCCAGACAGGCAGACGGCGGCTCGTACGCGGTCGCCCGTGACTATCTCGGGCGCTGGCCGGCGATGGTAGCCGCGGCGGCGCTGCTCGTCGACTACATTCTGACCGTCTCGGTGAGCGTGTCCTCTGGCGCCGATGCGCTGGCATCCGCCTTTCCCGCGATCACCGACCTGCGTCTTCCCCTGGCGGTGGTCCTGACGCTGCTGCTCTGCGCCGGCAACCTGCGGGGAGTGCGTGAGGCTGGCGCGCTCTTCTCCACTCCGACGTACATATTCGTGGGCACCATGGTCACGCTGATCGTGGTGGGCTTGATCCGGAGCCTGACGGGAGCCGTCCACCACGCGATCGGCGTCTACCCGCCCATCCCCCATCCCGCCGAGGCCCTGACTCCCTTTCTGATCCTCACCGCGTTCGCCTCCGGCTGTTCCTCCATGACCGGGATCGAGGCCGTCTCCAACAGCGTGCGCAGCTTCCGGCAGCCTCAGGGCCGCAACGCGGCGCGCACCCTGACCCTGCTGGGTGGTGTCCTGGTCGTCCTCTTCCTGGGGATCACCCTCCTGGACGTCATCTACGGGGTCAGCCCCCACCCCTCCGGCAGCCCGACCGTGCTGGCCCAGATCGCGGCCGATGTCTTCTCCGGCCCGGGCCGCTTCTTCTTCTACGTGATCCAGTTCGCCACCATGGTGGTGCTGATCCTGGCCGCCAACGCCAGCTTCAACGGCTTCCCCCGACTGTGCGCCTTCCTGGCCCGCGACGACCACCTCCCCCACCGCTTCGGGGCCTACGGCGACCGGCTGGTGTACTCGGCCGCGATCCTGGTGCTGACAGTGGTCGCGGTGGTCGTCGTGGTGCTGTTCGGAGCCAGCACCGATCGCCTGATCAACCTCTACGCAATCGGGGTCTTCACCGCGTTCACGCTGGCCCAGGGGGCCCTGGTCCGCCACGGCTGGCGCACCCGGGGGCCGCACTGGCGCCGCAACCTCTTCATCA
>JAKAWF010000540.1 GCA_021817025.1 bacterium | reverse complement strand
CGAGGGTCGCGCTTCAGCACATCGCCCCAGATCGCGGCTCTGGCCCGGCTGTTGGCCTGAGCCCTGCGCCCGGCCTTGGGGGGAGACCACTTCATGCGAAGTCCTCAGCCACCGGCCAGGTCAGCCACACCGTCCCGATGGTGCGGAAGGTGTCCGCAAAGCACGTCCCCCCACTCACCCGCTGGTAGATCGCCATCCTCGCAGCAGGTCGCTCAAACCGCTCGTCGAGCGTCCAAGTCCACGGGTCCACCCACCAGCCCGATTGCTTCCTGATCCCCGCATCGAGCCGTGCTCGGTTGAGCTTGCCCCGGAGCAAATGTAGACCGTCTACGGTCAACCGCGCCTGCACCGGCCAGCCCTCGACCACGTACTCAGCCTCCACCTCACCCGGCTTCGGGGGCATCGTCCCTTGCAGGCCGCCCCAGAGCTTCATTCCGGCAGGTGCGGCAGCAGCTTTGCCACCGCCTCCTGAACATCATGAAGAGCGTTCTCAACCTCGTGGCGCTGCACTATCGAGGCACTCCAGCGAACCTCGCCAACGTCAGCACGGTCCTCTACGTTCTCAACGCCCCCCACCGCGACTGTCTTGAGCGTGTTGACCGCTCGCTCCATCTCTGCCCCCAAGCTCTGGGCCTCAGCCGTAGTCAGTTCCTTGGTCTCGCTCATGACGCCCACTCCACCGTCCAGCACAGACCCGCCGCAAGGATCACCACCAGCCCACAGAGCCAGATCGGGGCGAAGCCGTCATAGCCCGCCGTCGCCGCGAACCACGCCACGCCCATCGCCATGAGACTGACCCCGAACCGGGTTGTGTCGAAGCGGCGCGGCTCGTCGGGCACAAACTCCTCAGTCGGCCTCTTCAGCCACTCGGGGGGGATATCCCCCCACTCGGTCATGACCGCGCCCCTGAGAAGCGATCCGGGTAGCGGTCCGCGATATCCTGCAGCGCCTCGGCCAAGGCCCGCTCGCGCGCAAGCTCTGCCTCAGTCTTCGGCGGGGCCTCTGGCTCGGGCATCGGGTCCCGATGCAGCGCGTTCAGCACCGCCGCCACCACCATGTCCCAATCTGGCCCTAGCTTTGCCAGCAGCCGCTCCATCGCGGCTTCGTTCCGTTCCACCGCATAGCCCTCCGATTCCGGGCGGCTCACTCCGCCCTATGCCCGAACTGTACCAGATCGGTCGGCGGATGTCAACTTCCGACGCCGCTCTCTTTTGGGCAGCGTCCCGTCGGCCTTGTGACGTGCCCACCAGGCCCGCTCCACACACGCCCTAGAGCAATACATCCGGGTCCGCCTCTGGGCTATCCCCTCCAGGGAATTTGTGCAGCCGGGTGCCTGACAAACGGTGATCCTCACTCCTCGGCCCCCATCTCGCGGGCAAATGCCTGCAGCCCCTCCAGAGAGCCGAAGGCCGGGACACCATAGCGACGGCCAACTGGAGCTGCATCGAAGGGAGGCGTAAGCTCGGCGTGCCTGAGCACCTCCTGGCCGTACTCGCCTGGAGCGTGGAGCGACCGTAGGTACCATGCCCCAGCAGCGCTCGGCACATAGAGAGCGGCGTCCGGGTAGCGCTTCCTAAATCGCTCCCGAGCCTCGTCTGGCCGCCCCGCGAACCGCTCCCGCATGACCCATTCGTCGTCGGTCCGGCCCACCCTCACATAAACCTCGATCTCGTACTCACTCCGCGCAAGCCCCGCCACGGCCAGTACCCGAGCCTTCTCGGCCCGCCAGCCCAGCTCATGCTCCACCACCCGCCCATACAGCTCAACCGCGCCGATCACCTCGGCCTCCGGGTATTCCTGGACCCGTTCATTGGCCAACTCCAGGGACCGCAGCGCCCAGAAGCCGGGCATCGCCCAGTGCATATCCCGGGAGAAGTCCTCGGCCACATTCTCTCCCGGCACCCACCACGGCGCATCCCTCATCCCGACCGGGCGCAGATGCCCGTTTTCGGACCGCCAGATCCGGTAGCCCACGATCGGCTCCGTCCTCGGCTCCGCTGGGAGCGACTCGTCAAGCGGAGAGGCCGGGCGCTCCCTATCCTCATGGGCCATGCATGGCGCGAGCGACTGCCCAGCCCATGAAAGCTGCCCGTAGGCAATGAGCGCCTGATTCAACGCCGTGATGTCCAGCGAGAGCGCCTTCTCCTCCTTCCGCAGTCGCCGGTAGTCCCGCCACAACATGGCAGCCGCACCAAGGGCCATAGCTGCGCAGGCCCCGATAGCGACCCAGAAGGGCACCGTGTTCGCCCCATGCTTCGGCTCGGTGAACAGGAACGCATCGGCCACAACCATCGGCGGCCACGAGGCCAGATACAGCGAGCGCGCCCAGTTCCTGGCCACCCACCGCCAAGCCCTTCTCATGCTGGCACCGTCTCCCGCTCCGGCTCCGCCGGGGCCTCTTCCGGCACCACCAGCGGCTCCCTCTCTGGCGTCGGGATCTCGTACACCCGCTTTTCCTCGCCTAAGTCCACCTTCTCGCCCTCCAGCCATCGCTCCCTGGCAGTAGACCATCGCCCACCACCTCAACCACCAACAGCAGCGCCCATAGCCCAGTCTCCGAGGGAAGCACCAGCATCAGCGCCGCCCAGCCAAGACAGCCCACCAAGGGGCCGGCGATCCACTGCGCCCTGAGCTTCCGCGCCTCCACCCCACTCGGGTCGAAGGCCCAGCCCACGCCCTTCAGCCCCCACGCCCGAGCCGTCAGCCTTGGCTTGGCCCC
>JAKAWF010000539.1 GCA_021817025.1 bacterium | reverse complement strand
TCTTGAGGGTCAACCGTTTCCCCGCAGGCGCACCCGGGCCCAGGGTCGCTGGAGGGTGCTGGGATGCGCCACATCGGCGGACCGTCTCGGAGCGGGCCCCGCACGCAGGGTGCCGTCAGTGGGCAACCGGGTCCGCCGGTCGCGACGCGGCTTGGCCACCGGCCCCAGATGGCGGTCCGAGCCCAGACCGGTCAACGCCAGGGGCACGGTGGACACCTCCAAAGTTCCCGCCATCATGGCCGTCGGAGCAGCGCCAAGGGCGTGGCTCGGGCCGGTGTCAGCCGGGGAGCTCGTATTCCAAGGTGTAGCGATGGGTGCCGTCGGAGTCGATGGTGAGGTGGAAGGTTCCCGCGATCCCCTGCAGGTCACCGCGACCCGACCCGGGCATGACCTCGTAGTGAAGAGTTTGCGAGCCTTTCATTAGGGTTCCCAGTTGCCCCAGCACGAAGCCTCCGGGTCTGCCGCCAAGCCGACCCTCGACCGACTCCATGGCGACGTAGCCCGCAGACCCCGACTCCGGGTGGCCACACGACAGCATGACCCCGGTGCCGGTCGCCTCCAGATCTCCCTGAAATACCTTGGTGAAGTCGAACCTGTCCACGTGTCCTCCAACCTCCGCCGGGGCTGGCACCAGCGAGATGGCGAAGGACCCTTGTGCGGTGCTCTTCATCTTCAGATCGTAGCACGGAGAATTTTCATCTCAGCTGCGTGCCGAAGCTGAGCCCGAGGCCAAAGAGAGCTCTCATCGCCGACCCGCTCCAAGACGGCGGGCGGGCCTCATGGTTGGGGGAGATGGCGTCACGACGGAGAGGCGCTCGCCGAGGGGCTCGGAGAAGTGGACGCCTCAGGCGAAGGCGAGGCCGAAGCCGAGGGGGAAGGCGATGGCGACGTTGATGGCCCAGAGCTCGGAGACGCCGTGGGTGAGGCGGTGGGCGAGGCTGAAGGAGACGGAGAAGGACTCGGCGCGGCGCTCTTGGGTGGGGGTGCCGCTGCCACCACAGGGCCCCCGGCCCCCGACGAGAAGGGTTGAGGCCCGCTCGGACTGGCCGTGGCGAACGCTACCAAGAGCCCGGCGAAGGCGACGGCGGCAATCCCCAGAGGGACGGCCGCCGCCCGGGAGCGCTCGTCGGCACGATCCCCGCCCGAACTCGGCGAATTCAGGTAGATCCGTCGCAGGGGGGTCAGCTTGATCCCGTCGGCGGCGAGGCTGGCCCATGGAGCGCACAGGTAGACCGAGCCCTGGAAGAGCAGCAACGCCGCCAGGATGGTCGTGGTGAACCCGAAGGAGCGGACCTCCATCGCCGCGGCGGCGAGGATGGAGGCCACCGCCAGGGTGGTCTCCGCTCGCGCCGAGCGCAGTGCCTGGGCCAGGGAGCCCATGCCCTCTCGGCGCTTGGGGGTGCGCAGGAAGCGAGCCTTGGCCACCAGCAGCCCGTGAAGGTCGGCGCGGGTCACGGTGAAACTCAGGGCGAACCAGACGCGCAGGGCGCGGCCGGCGTCGCCCCAGGTGAGGTTGCCGCTGGCGCGAAGCGCCCAGACGGCGCGCAGCAGGCCGAAGGCCAGGAACACCACGGGGATCACCAGGACGGCACCGGTGAGCTGGGCAACCGGTAGGCGATGGTGGGCGGCGGTGGCGATGGCCGTCGCCAGCAGCAGCACCGTGAAGGTGGCCAGGGTGGCGTCTCCGAACCACTGCAGGGCTCCGACCAGGTAGTGCGCTCGCTGGGCCCAGGTGAGGCGGAGCTCGTGGCGGGCGAAGGGGACCAGCTCCCGCCAGTTCTGGCGCAGGATCTGAATCCCGCCCAGGGCC
Organism: bacterium; assembly: GCA_021817025.1. The sequence continues at coordinate 921 of JAKAWF010000539.1, read as the reverse complement.
CAACGGAAGCGCTGCTTCTTGAGGCCGTCGAAGGTGAGGGGCATAAGGCCCTCCCCGAAGGCGGACCGGAGGTACACACCACGGTAGCCGCGGCCGAGAATGCGGAGGCTGGCCTCGGCATCCTCCGTGATGCAGTCGGGATTCCAGCCGCCGATCTCCTCCAGCGCCGACCGCCGGATGAGCCCCATGGTGCCGCAGAAGATGATGGCGTTGCGGTGAGCCCGAGCGGGCATGGTGATGTCGAAGAAGTAGCGGTAGCTGTGGAACAGTCCCCTGAGGTATCCATCGTCACGCCAGTCCCGATAGTTCTGGGGCGTTTGCACGAAGCCCACCTCGGGGTCCGCGAAATAGGGGACGGTGGCGCTGAGGAACCCCGGCTGCACAACATAGTCGGCGTCGACGATCGCGATCACCTCGACCTCGGAAGGAAGTCGGCGCGTGGCCTCGTTGAGGGCGCCTGCCTTGAATCCCGGCCAAGGGTCCAGGTGCAGGAACTGGAAGCGGTCTCCCAGCCTCGCGCAGAGATCCTGGACCGGCATCCAAACCGCCGGGTCCTTGGTGTTGTTGTCCACCACCTGGACTACGTACTTCGGGTAGTCGAGGTTGGCCAGCGCCATCAGCGTCTCGCGCACGAGCTCGAAGGGTTCGTTGTACATCGGCACCTGGACCACGACCCAGGGCTGATCGCCACCTGGGGCGGGCGGAGCCGGGGTCGCGTCCGGGCGGCGCCGCCCCAGCACATCGAGGATCTCGAACAGGTAGGAGGTGGCCAAAGACACGGCGGCCAGCTCCCCCAGCAGGATTACGATCGAACCCAGGAGGACCCAGGCCACGAGGTGCCGGGATCCGGCCTGGCTGACGGTCACGGCGATGGAGTAGGCGAGGTAGAGGGCGAAGGCCAGGCTGACCGAGGCCATCTGC
>JAKAWF010000538.1 GCA_021817025.1 bacterium | reverse complement strand
CCACCAGGTCGGCGACGAGGCTTTGCGCGGCACGCTCGGTGATGCCAACCTGGGCAGCTATGTCCCGGCCCCGCATCCGTGGATCACGGGCGATACACAACAACACATGCCCATGGTTGGTCAGGAAGGTCCATGTCGCTTCACCGGTCGCCATGTTGTGAGGATTCTAATTCATGAAAGGACAAGCGGGGACGGACCGGGTCCCAGGACGACGGGCTCTCCGGGGAGAGAGATCCGCCGGAGCCGACCATCTGAACCTGGCGCGCCAAGGGGAGGAGGAGGTCGGGTCGGCGTACACGGTGGCACCCGCCCCACGGCATGCTCCGGACGAAACAGAGTGATAGCGATCCCAGTTGCGTGAATTACGGAGCTCATGTTTTGGGGAGGCAGATGGAGAGCCCCCTCCGGGTCCCACTACTACCCCGTAGGTGGCCTCAGCGGGCCAACCACCTGACAGTCGGCTCGAAGAGGCGCGTGCTGTCGGCCGTCCAACGCGTCGGCGACATGGTCAGAGTCACTCTCGCCACCGACTGCACTCCAGTGAGCGTGCTCCGGCGGCACCTCGTCACTGGGGTCTCTCACGGGTTGCCGCCTCATCGGGTGCTGGCCGAGCCCTTGGCTCTGGTCTCAGGCTCGCTCCCACGGCTCCGGATCACCCAGTACCCCGGCCGTCGCTGCGTGGGCGGGCTGTGGCGTGTACTGCACCGCTTTGGCTGGCCATTCCCCCAGCCACGGACATTTCGGGCAGAGGTCACTGCTCCTTGACGTTCATGAGCGCTGACTACGGCATAACTTGCGAGCAACTGCTTCCCACTCCAATACGGTCTCGGGCCGTGGGGAGGGCACGTTGCCGGCGGAACCGCGTCCAATCCCTCGGGATCCCGACCAGGCAAGGAACGAACTCCTATGAATCCTGGCCCTGTCCGCTAACCAGATGGACCTTCAGGCACCTCCCTTGGCACGGGAATCAACATGCCACCTGACGGTCCCGGAGTGCAAGAAGAGAGCAAGAGGAGCCAGTGGCCCACCGAGCGACACCCGTACACCGGTCAGAGGGCGGTGCTCGCCACCAAACATGCCAAGCTGCCACTCATCGCCCCCCCCTTGGCGAGCTCCGTGGGACTCAATGTCGACGCTGTCGCCGTCGACACCGACACCCTGGGGACTTTCAGCGGAGAGGTGCCCAGGACCGGCCCGCCGCTGGAGACGGCGATCCGCAAGGCTCGCCTGGGCATGAAAGCAACTGGCCGAGAACTGGGTCTTGCCAACGAAGGCAGCATCGGCCCCGACCCCGCGATGCCCTTCCTGACCGCCGACCGCGAAATTGTCGTCCTCGTGGACGACAGAGCTGGCATCGTTATCTGGGATGCCCACACCAGCTACGACATCGTGGCGGCCACCACCTCTGCCCGACCTGGCGACAATCTCAGGCAGTTCATCGCTGACGCCGACTTTCCTGGTCATCGGCTCGTGGTGCGACCAAACTGCGGTCCGGTCTATCCGATCCACAAGGGGATCGACAATCGCGGGGCGCTGAAGTCCGCCATCGCCGAAGCGGCGGCCGTCGCAACCGATGGCTGTGCCCGCATTGAAACCGACCTTAGAGCGCACGCTTGTCCATCTCGTCAACTGGTCATAGCCCGCGCCGCCGAACGGCTTGCGCAGCGCGTCGCCGCACGCTGTCCAGGCTGCGCCGCGCCCGGTTGGGGACGCGTTGATGTTCTGATGGGCGTTCCCTGCTCTTGGTGCGGTACCGATGTCGACCAGCCTCGGGCAGAGATCGACGGCTGCCCTGCTTGTGACCATCAGGAGGTCAAGCCGCTGGTGCCCCCAGACGCCACTGGCGACCCGGGCATTTGCCCTACGTGCAACCCTTGAGACGGGGACCCGTGTACTGGACCGGGTGGTCTGGCGGCGGCGTCACACTGGCACCTCAGATCCCATCAGCAGTTGCCCGCCGCTCGGAATCGGGCTCGCCACGATGCCTTAACCCGGGGCTCTGGGGGTGGCCACTCACACGAACTGCTGCGGCTCTGGCGGAGTTCTATCGTTGAGATCTAGGCCACCCACGCCGGGAAGAGTGCCTGCAGCCACATCGCGAACGGGTCGCGGCCGACGGCTGGGCCAGGGGCACGGACAGGTGGGTGACCGGGTCCCCCAGCGGCGGAGGTGGGGGCCCTGCGCGTCGACGAGCTCGGACGGTGGGCGCCGGAGTTGGGCACGTGCATGAACGCGCAGCGGTGAGCCTATGAGCCTGCCCCTCTGGCAGGCGGTCGGCTGCTCGGTGTTGGCGGCGGTCGCTGCCAGCCGCCAATTCAAGGGCTGGATGTATCTCTTCCAACTCGACGAATACCTTCCCTCTCGGCTCTGGCCGACTGCCCGTCGCCGTCTCGCGACCCATTGGCCCTGGCAGCTCGGGCTGCTGATGGCCAGCCTGGCCCTTGCGGCAACAACCGTCGCTGTCGGGGAGCGCTGGCAACCTCTCCCTCTGGTGGTGGCTGGCCTTCTGCCGTTTGCGTTCTTCCGTCCCTTTGCGACCCGCTCCCATCTGAAGTGGACCGTCCGGGTGCGCCGGCTGGCAGTGATCTCGGGAATCCTCTGCTTCGCCGCCATGCTGATGGCGTTCTGGGTTGGGCCACCCGGGGCTGCGCTGATGGGTCTGATCGACCTCATCGTCGTGGGGGCGCTGAGCCTAGCCACCTTGATCACCGCGCCGTACGAGAGCCTGCAGC
>JAKAWF010000537.1 GCA_021817025.1 bacterium | reverse complement strand
CCTCTCCTCGGCGAAGCGGCTGAAGGAGAGCAGCACCCCCCGGTACTCCCGGCTGCTGCTGAGCCGCCCGGTGCTGGCCGCGAAGAGCTCCACCAGCTCCTGCACTGTGAGCTCTCCGGCCGAGGTCGCCACCTCGCCTTTGTCCGCCGGGGGCCCTGACGTGGGCCGCTTCGGGGCCCCTTCGGGGCGTCACCCCGGCGACCTCAGGGATGGCCCGGGCCCTCAGCCCCCCGGGGTGCAGGAGGCGTCAGCCAGGGCGGGGACCGGCGACGCGCCCCGGTCGAGCCGCGGGATCTGGGGTCCTGGGGTCGGCTAGTCAGCTCCACTTACCCGCGGGCCAAAGCAGGCCTGGGAGGAAGCCCGATCCCTGCGACTCGACACAGTCGACCCGCGGACTGCAACGGCATGGGGCGCAGGCGGGGGACGGCGAGCGAGCGCAGCTCGCCCGCGGTCCCCCGCAGGTTGTGGCGGGTGGGAGGCGGTTGACAATTCTTAATCATGGTGTTACCGTGTGTTGAGCACCATTACTAGCTACCCGGGGGTATCAGCTCTTGACTGCATCACTCAGCGGCTACGACACGGAGGATCGTTACTACGCAACCCGCTTCGTCCAGGGAGACCGCGTCGTCTACTCACTTGAGCTGGCTCTCGACGTCGCCGCCGCCTCCCTGCCCCGCCCGGACCCCAACCACCCGATGCCCGGAAACCGCCGGGTGAACGAGAGCCACGCCCGTAGGTTCGGCACCTACGTGCGGGACAACTCCAACTGGGTAGCGCCTGCGCTCCTCCTCAGGGCGCCGGACATATTCAACTTCCAGGTCCAGAGTGCGATCGGGGCGACCCAGTTCGGAGTCCTGTCGCTCCCGAGGCTGGCCCGGACCGAATTGCGCATCCTCGACGGCCAGCATCGGATCCTTGGGCTCAACTACGCAATCGAGGAGCTAGCTCACGACCTGGAAGAGCAGCGGAGTCTCTTGAGCGCAGCCAAGCGCCAGGACAATCCGGAGCTCGAGCAACAGTATCAGTCCCGGATAGCGCAGCTGGAACGACTGCGCGAGCGCTTCCACAGCGAAGCGGTGGCGATCCAGATCCTCATCGAAGACGACATCTCGCAAGCTGAGCAGATGTTCGTCGACATCGCCGACAACGCCCTGGGGATCACGTCGGCGATCCGGGCTCGCTTCGATGACCGCAAGGTGGTGAATCGCTGCCTTGATGAGGTGCTGAACCACGCCCTCCTGAAGGGGCGTGTGGACATGGAGCAGGACCGCATTGGGGCCCAGAGTCCCTATCTGCTTGGTGCCAAGCACGTCACCGACATAATCCGAACCTTGGAGGTCGGGCTCGGGGGTCGGATCGGGCGCCGCCTGGAGGCCGAGTTGAATGAGGCGGCGCTGGTCGAGCAGACCAACGACTTTCTCGACGTCCTCACCGAGAGTTTCCCCGACCTTGCGGCGGTTGCCGATGGCCAGCTGACGCCCCAAGAACTCCGGCGCCGCTCGCTTCTCGGCTCGACTACCATGCTTCGGATCCTGGCGGGAGCACACCGCACCCTCAGTTCGGAGTTCACGGAGGAAGAGATCGTCGAGCGCCTGAGTGACCTGAGGGAAGTGATGGCCTCGCCCGTAGAGCCTGGGTCGCCGTGGCTGGCAACTCAAAGCTTCGCCATTGGCGCTTCGGCTCCGATGGCGCGGAACGGCAACATGATCGCGGTCGCAAACCAGGTTGTGGCCTGGTGCAGGCAGAGGCCGGATTGGGCTGGGGCTGCGTGACGGCGGGTGGCGCTGACCGCGCCCATCGTCGTGGTTCTCATTGACCGGGGGAGACTCGCCGACACCATTCTTACCCTCCCGGTATTGGACACGATCTAGGCACGCCGCGAACGGATCAAATTAGGCCCGTGAGGAGGAAGCTGAGATGACCAATCCAGAGCCGCAGCCGGAGTGGCTGAAGCAAACGTGGGGCCGACCCCCGGAGGAGTGGGCCGGAGCGCAGCGCGAGGTACGCGCCTACTTGATAGCCACCGCCCGCAAACGGAGTGTTGCCACCTACCAAGAGATCCATGCCGTCATCTCGGCCACCAAGATTCCAGCCACGGGGTCAGCTTTTGGCGACGCAATCGGCTTGCTCCTCGGGCAGGTCAACCTGCTCGAGAGCGAAGCACTGGGAAAGCCCATGATGCTTTCTGCGGTTGCTGTCAACCACGATCTACATCCCGGACCGGGATTCCAAGGTTTGCTTGACAAATTGGGGTGGACGGGAGATTGGACCACCTGGCTGGCCACCGTGTGGCGCCACTACGCCAGTTAGGACTCACCATAAGATGCAGCTCTGCTACCCCCCACGGTGCGACTGTGACCTAGCCGGGATCGTCCCGCTCAAGGACTGGCAGAGTGCTCTTGACGGGGCCTGCCGCCGAGCCGTTCCCCTAGTTCATGCGTCTTGCGCCACTCGTCCGATTGTCAGGGGACTTCGGTCATAGCCGCGCTTGAGGCGCTGTTGCCAGGGGCGGAGCTGTCGGGAATCGAACCCGGCGACACGGTGACGGTGGTCGCCGTGTCATGGCACGGAGACGGCGCGGTCACCCTCACGTATCGGGCCCAGTCTGGGCGGGTCGGAGAGCGAATCCTATACCGCTCTGACGAGCCTACCCTGGGCGTTCTCTCCAAGCGGTCGCGGTGGACCTTCGACGGGGACGGCGCGGCCTTCCGGCTCGCGGCCGAAGCGCGCAGGATC
>JAKAWF010000536.1 GCA_021817025.1 bacterium | reverse complement strand
GGTGGGGCGGCCCGCCCCCCGCCCCCTGGCCGCCGCCAGAGGTCTCCAAGTCACCGTCACAGCCCCGTGGGATGGGATGACGGTTTCGTTGCTCACCGGCCCGGGTAGTCCCGGGACCCCAGAGGTTTTGGTGTATGTGAAAGTGCAATTGCGCCTAGTACCTCTGCCCTCGGCCGCTGGCTGTCGTGGCCCGGCCATCGGCGGGGCAGTCGCTCCCTATTACCGCCACAAGGACCCTTCTCGACCGATGGAGGCCGAACTCCGGGCCGGCGGGACATCTGCCTGGACCGGCTGGCCCTCGGAGCCCAGCGGCAGGTGGTGGTGAGGATGGGCTCCCCGTGGGAGTGGCTCGATCGAGCCGCACAGCATTCTCTGACTCTGAACAGGAGGCCGACGGAGCAGCGCGGACAGGTGGCCGTGCTCTTCGCTATTGCCGCGGTCGCGATCGTCGTGACTGCCGGGCTCGCACTGGACGCGGGCCAGAGCTTCGTATCACAGCGAGCCCTCCAAGCGGGAGCCGACACTGCGGCTCAGTCGGGAACGTCAATGTTGGATGCCGACTTCACGGCCTGTGTGACCTCCAAGCCCTTGCCGTACACGGCGACTGACATATCGGCGGTCGTCACCAAGATTGTCTCCGATGCCGCCGCGGCCCAGGGAGGAGCCACCAGCCCGCCAGTGGCCACATTCGTGGCGTATTCCTCCGCTGCCACACCCGCCCTCTCCAGCTTGGGGCCTGTGTCGAACTACACCGGTCAGTTCTGTGCGCCAGGCGGCGTCTGGGCAGGGCCAACGGGAGTCAAGGTCGCCACTACCGAAACCCGCCCGACGTTTGTCCTTCAGCTCGTAGGCATGAGGACCGCGACGGAGGACGCCGCGGGCACGGCGGTCTTCGGTTATGTGGGGGGCGGTGGGGCTCCGTTCGCCTCTTGGGACGCTGCCTGCTATAAGTCGTCGAGCGGCGCAGCACTTGTTGCTGGCGACACGGTCGTCCTTTTGTCACCTCAGTGGTACAAGTACACATGCGGCTTCGGGACGCCTGCCAGCTTCAAGGGCTACATTGACCCGGTCACTCCGATTACGCTCCCGTTGACTGTCCCAAGCTGCATCCAGACGGGGCCCGGAGTAGGAATCAAGACTCCCCCGTCCCTTGTGGTTGGTAAGACTTACCTCATCCCGGAGATCAGTTCGTATAAGAAGGGGTACTGCCCCGGCTATAACTCCAGCAACGCTGGGCCCTACATGCTGACGTACGCTGGGATGATCTCGGTGACGGTCACAAGCGAAACGACGACAACGATCCTGGCCGTTGTCAACCCTACAAGCCCAACTACTTCCCATGTAACCATCTGCCCCATCGGGGATACGTCTTGCTCCGGTTCATTCGGATCGACCTCCCCGACAGGCGTCGAGCTCTACCAGTAGGGTGAGAAGGAAGCCATGGTCCCGAGGCCAAAGTCTGGTTGAGTTCGCCCTGGTGGCACCATTGCTGTTGCTGCTGCTCAGCGGAGGGGCCGACCTGGCAAGGGCCTACTTCGTGGGTATCCAAATCGCCGACGGGGCACGGCAGGCCGCGCTCTACGCTTCGGATAACCCGCCGGTCAGCGGCGCCACGGGCTCGGGCTACACTTCGGCCGACTTGGTTGCGATCGCCAAGAACAACGCGGGCCCAGCCGCAGGGCTTCTCGGATGCCCAGCTGCGGACATCACCGTCACGGTAGGATCTACCACGACGTACAGCGCGGGGGGCTTCTACCAGCCGATCTCAGTGAGCTGTGCCCTCCCGCTACTCACGCCTCTACTGCCATCTCCTGTACACATCACCTCGAAGGTCGAGGCGCTGATCGTGCCGGCCACATGAGCAGTTGGAGGCTTGGCCGGATGTCGAGCGCAGGCATGAGGAAGACTCATGGAACTCGCGGCGCCACCATGGTCGAGTTCGCCCTGGTCGCCCCCATCTTTTTGGCCGCAGTAATCGGCCTGTTCAGCGCGGTGATTTTCGTGCTGGAAGTCCAGGTGGCGAACCAGGCGGCCCAGGCGGCCGCCCGCTGGGGTGTCGCGGCGGTCAACTTCTCTGGGACCGGTCCGAGTCCCCAGTGCCCGGACGCCACTCCTCCCACGGGGATGGTTTCCGCTGCCAAGTCCGCAGCGGGGCCGTTCGCGACCAACCTCTCGGTCGCCGACGGAGGAGGCACGGCCACCACTGGTGGGGCCGTCGGGTCCGCATTCTGCCAGATCACCGTCTCCATTCCAACCTTGGGCTTCGGAGGGTACTTCGGGATCGGGCCCAAGTACGTAACGGCGACCGCCGTCGACTATGTGACCTGACCGCTGGGATGAGTGTCGGTCAAGGGGCTCCGTATCAAGTCGCCGTCACGCGGTCCCCGGAGCAGCGGGACAGTGCAGACTATGGGGCGTGGCGCAGGTTACCTACCAGGCGGGGTCGTCGGCCGACTTCGACCGCCTCTACCGTGACACCTATGCCCGAGTTCTCCAGACGGTGACGGCGATCGTCCGGGAGCCGGCGGCCGCCGAGGACTGCGTCCAGGAGGCGTTCGAGCGCGCCTACACCGCCTGGCCCCGCTTCCGCCCGGACGCTCCGGCTCCGGTCTGGATCCACCGGATCGCCATCAACGTGGCCCTCACCTACCGACGTCGACTCACCCTCCGCCAGGTGGGAGAGACCATCCGCCGCCTGGGGCGCCCCGAATTCGTGGCCGACGCCACCAGGACGACCG
>JAKAWF010000535.1 GCA_021817025.1 bacterium | reverse complement strand
CAGCCGCCTTCGGGAGGTCTTTCACCCTTCGCTCCGGCTGCGACTTGGTGCCGACCTCGACGCAGTGGACATGGATGGGGAGCCGGGACGAGTCCATCGTCCCGCCCACGTCCGAGGCGGCTGTGGCCCTGATCCGCGACTGCGCGCGATTGGCCGAGGATGCTGGCCTCCCAGTCGGCTCGCGCTGGCCGGACGCGCCAGTCCGGCTCACGCCGGCGGACAACTTGGCAGACGCCATTCGCCGTACCTGGCCCCCTCAGGACTGATGCTCGTCCTCACCGTCACGCTGTTGGCTGGCACCCTTCGCGCCACAGGCGTGGACGACTCCGCACTGACGGGCCTCCCCGGCGAGGGCGAGTGGCCCCCAAGCCCGGCCCGACTCTTCTCCGCGCTCGTAGCTGCAGACGGAACCGGACCGAGGTGTCGAGTCACAGACGGTAGCGAGTTGCTGCTGCTGGAGCGTGCAGACGCGCCCATCATCATGGCCGACCCACCGGAGCAGGTCCTGCGCTCCCATCTGCTCGGACGATTCGTGGTCAAGGACATGCCTCACGCTTACGTGGACAACAAGACCCGCTTGACGTCGGCGGTTCAGGAGTACCCAGGGCGCACCGCGTCGCCCGTCCGACCCGGAACGCGGCTCGCACCAGTCACCCGCTCCGTGGCCTATGTATGGCGAGATGTCTCGGTGACCCCAGACACTCGACGGTCGTTGGAGCTTCGCGCGGCGAGAGTTCCGTATCTCGGCTGTGCGGACAGCCCGGTTCGCGTCTCGGTTTCTGAGGAACTGCCGAATGAGCGTGGGAACGCCTGGGTGCCGGACCCGGCCGGGACGACGGCGCTGGCAGTTCCGTACGATGGCTTCCTGGATGCCCTGGATGACGCGTTCAGCCGCTTCTGCAGCGGTGAGCAAGTGCGCAGGGCCACGGTCCCGACTCGATATCAAGGCTACCGACCTCCCGGCACCGATCCAGAGCCGGCTCGGAGACAATTAGTGGTCTGGGTAAGGTTCGAATCCAGCGTGAGCGGCCGTCACCTCCTCGCCGTGGCGGAGACTCTCAGAGCTGCAGTGCTTGAGCGCTACACCCAGGAGATCGGGGGGGACTGGGCCAGTGTCCCGGCGTATATATCAGGGCACGGTTTCCCCGGCCCCGGGTATCAGCAGATTCAGTTCCTCGCGCTACCCGACGCAGGGTTCGCCCACGCGCGCGGACGGCTCCACGGCGCGGCGGTGGTGCTGCCGCCCGAGGCGGGACCCGATGTGGCGGAGACCCTGAGGGCTTCCCTTTGGCGGATCCGGCGACTCGTTAGGCCCGACGTCTTCGACGTCGGTATCAGGATCCACGGAGGCGAGTCGTCTCCATCCGCATCCTCCCCAGCCACGTGGACCGGTCCGAGTCGTCGGTGGACATCTGTCACGCCAGTCGTGCATGAGCGGTTCCAACGTGGCGGACCTGACCTCCGCGCGGTGGCCACCTGGTGTCAACACGCCGGAATTGCAGGGCGCCCAATCTGGGCACGTACCACCCTGAGCCCCATGATCCCCGGAGCCCTGGCGCTGCCGCCGGAACAGGTCCACCGTTCCGGCCGTGACCATCTCCCGTACTCGCATCTCGAAATCCTGTTTGACCGCGATGTGACCGGCCCACTCGCCTTGGGGCGGGCTCGTCAGTACGGGTTCGGGCTCATGCTGCCGTCATCCAGGGCCAGGGGCGCCCGTGCCTGATCTGGTCTCCTTCGCAGACTTCTACACGGCAACCAACGGCGGTCGGGCGCCGTTTCCCTGGCAGTCACGTCTGGCCGACACAGTGGTTAGAGAAGGCTGGCCAACCCAGATCAGCGTACCGACCGGCCTGGGCAAGACCGCCTGCCTGGATATCGCCATTTGGGCGTTGGCCCGCAGCGCCGTTGCTGGCGAGGCTCGCGCACAGACTCGGATCTGGTACGTGGTCAATCGGCGCCTGCTTGTCGACGCGGCCTTTGAACATGGCTGCCGAGTAGCCGCACTGCTCGCCAATCCCGACTCGCTGGAGGCTCCTGCCCGAGAGGTGGTTACCGCAGTGGCCGATGCTCTCCGCTCACTGGCGGCGGTGACCCTCCCGAGCGGCCCTCTGCACGTCGCCCGGCTGCGGGGAGCGGCAGACCTCGGCAGCCGGGGGCCGGACCCGTCATTCCCGACCATCCACTTCGCGACTGTGGATATGTTCGCGAGCCGCTGGCTGTTCCGCGGATACGGGACCAGTCGCTCCATGCGACCAGTCGACGCCGCACATGCTGGCACCGACAGCCTGGTCCTCCTCGATGAGGCGCACTTGTCTCTGCCACTCGTACAACTCACAGCCACGGCTGCGGACTGTGACACCGGGCCAGCGGGTGCCGTTCTGCCAATTGCCCGTTCCCGGCCACGGATCGTCGCCCTAACAGCCACCGGGGACCAGGCGCGCCAAGGGTTCGACCTCGACGACGCAGATCTCAACCATCCCGAGGTGGCGCGGCGGCTGCATGCTCCCAAGTCGTGCCGCCTGGTCGAGACTACCCGGGCCAAGCTCGCGTCCACCCTGGCGAACGAAGCACTTCTCATGGTTCGCGATTCTCGCCGCACCTGCATCGTCTTCACCAATACGCCCAAGATGGCGCGAGAGGTCATGAGCGCCATCGACTCATCAGTGGCTGGTAGCGCCAACAAACCAGAGCTTGCCCTTCTGACCGGCCGCATGAGAGATTACGAGGCTCGGCAAGTCC
>JAKAWF010000060.1 GCA_021817025.1 bacterium | reverse complement strand
TGTCCCATCGCTCCGGGGAAACCGCGGACAGCTTCATCGCGGACATGACCGTCGCTCTGGATACCGGTCACCTCAAGACGGGAGCTCCCTGCCGCGGTGAGCGGGTGGAGAAGTACAACCAGCTGATGCGCATCGAAGACGAGCTGGGCGGAAGCGCCAGCTTCGCCGGCAAATCGGCCTTCTGTCGGCCGGTCCGCTTCTGAGAAGTCCGGGGGCATGGGTGGGGTCCGCCCCGATCCGGAACTGGGGACAGCCGCCATGGGCTCCCCGGTTCGTCTTGACGAGCCCAGCCGCCCTGAGGAGTTCAGGCGTCGTAGTCGACGACCACCCGATCGGTTATCGGGTGGGCCTGGCAGGTGAGGATGAACCCGTCCTCCCGCTCGGCAGGCTCCAGTGCGTAGGTGTGATCCATGATCACCTCACCCTCCACCAGGCGCGCCCGGCAGGTGGCGCAAACCCCGCCCTTGCAGGAGTATGGAGCGTCTCCCCTGATGGTCAACAGGCCATCGACGATGGTCCCGCCGCGGGCCATGGTGAAGGTGGTCTCGCGGCCGTCCAACTGGGCCGTCACCGTGACATCTCCGGCGCGGGCGAGCGCCTGCTGTTCCGCCCGGCTCCGCTCCGGCGGCGCGTCCTCGACGAAGAACAGTTCACTGTGGATGCGAGGGTCGGGAACCCCCAACCGACCCAGCGCCCGCCTCACCCCGTCCACCAGGAGGTGGGGGCCGCACAGCAGCCAGCTGTCGACAGCCATGGCCTCCAGGAGGCCAGGGACTACCCCGGCCACCTTGGCCTCGTCGAGACGGCCGTTGTGCAACTCCACTTGTTGAAGCTCCCTGGAGAAGAACTGAACCTGCTGGAAACGGCTGGGGTAGCGGTCCTTCAGATCCGCCAGCTGGTCCAGAAACATGGTCGACCCGACCGTGCGATTGCCGTATAGCAAGGTGGCCTGGCTGCCCGGCTCACGCGCCAGGGCGGTCCCCAGAAGCGAGATCACCGGGGTGATGCCGGAGCCCGCGGCGATCGCCACGTAAGTCCGCTTCGCCCGGGCATCCCAGGGCAGGGTGAAGTGGCCCGCCGGCTCCATCACGTCGACCACGTCGTCGACGCGCAGCCGATCGTGGATGAAGGGGGAGCACGCCCCGCCGGGGAGCCTCCTGACTCCGATCTGGAGCTGGCCGTGACCGGCGGGAACGCAGATCGAATAGCTGCGCCGCAGCTCGACTCCGTCAATGACCATCCGCAGGGTGAGGTGCTGGCCCGCCTCGAAGGCGAAGCGCTGCTCAAGGTCGGCGGGCAGCCGGAAGCTGACCGCGACCGCATCCTCGGCAACCGGCGTGATCGCGCTCACCCGGAGGGGGTGGAAGCCGCCGCGGCGCGTTGCCGGAGCTGCCAGGGCCATCTGGCTCAACGCAACGCCTTGAAGTGCTCGAACGGCTCTCCACAGTCCCTGCACTGCCACAGCGCCTTGCACGAGGTCGCCCCAAAGTGGCTCATCTCCCACGTTCGCAAGGAGCCGCACTGAGGGCATTTCTGGGACAGGGGCACCGGCGTGCCGGAGTCGACCGGAGGCGCGATCCCGGACTCGCTCAGATGCTGGCGCGCCCTTGGCCCCAGACGGTCAGTGGTCCAGGCGGGCGCCAACTCGAAGTGGATGGTGGCGGACGGATAGCCCGCACCGTGGAGCGCCTCAAGGACATCCTCTCGCATGGTCTCCAGGGCGGGACAACCGGAATAGGTGGGGGTGAGGGTCACCGCCACCGACCCCGACTCGTCGACATCGACAGATCGCAGGACTCCCAGATCCTCCAGCGTGAGGAGTGGCAACTCGGGGTCCGGAACCGCGGCCACGATCTCCCAGGCGCTCATGTCACCAGCTGGCATCGGGGTGGGAGCGGTGCAGATGCTGCATCTCGCTGAGGAGATGGCCAAGGTGCTCGGAGTGGAGGCCGGAACGTCCGCCCGTGCGAGCTCCCAGCTCCTTCGGCCGGGATAGGGTGGCCTGGCCGAGCATCCGGTCGACGTGCGCGCTCCAGGCCGGCTCCAGCGACGCTGGGTCGACCGCCACCCCGGCTGCGGCCAGCCGGTCGGTGACGGGGCCGACCTCGAACAGTTCACCGGTGAAGGGCCACAGATCCTCGAGCGCAGCCTCCATTCGGGAGTGGCTCTCCGCAGTCCCATCTCCGAGCCTGAGGGTCCAGAGGCTGGCGTGGTCGCGGTGGTAGCTGGCTTCCTTGGCGCCCTTGGCGGCCACGGCGGACAGGGTGGGGTCCTGGGACTCTGCCAGTTGTTGATAGAGGGGCAGCTGATAGCTGGCGAAGAAGAGGTGGCGGACGATGGTGTGCGCGAAGTCCTGATTGGGCTGCTCCACCAGCAGCAGGTTGCGGAAGTCGCGGTCGTCCCGCCAGTAGGCCAGGTCGTCCTCATCCCGACCGGCGGTCTCGGCCAGGCCGGCGTAGGTGAGCAGGCTCCGTGCCTGTCCCAAGAGGTCCAGGGCCAGGTTGGACAGAGCCATGTCCTCCTCGAATTCGGGGGCGTGAGCGGCCAGCTCGGCCAGGCGGTGGGAGAGGATAAGGCAGTCGTCGCCGAGATAGAGGGCGTATTGATGGAGATCCGTTGCCGCGGCGACCGCAGCCGCTCCGGTCAAAGCTTGAGGTCCTCCGGTACCTCGTAGAAGGTCGGGTGGCGGTACACCTTGTCCGCGGGGGGGTCGAAGAGCGGCCCCTGCTGATCCGGATCGGAGGCGTGAATGGCAGTCGAGGCGACCACCCATATCGAGACTCCCTCGCCCCGGCGGGTGTAGAGGTCGCGGGCGTTCTGAATGGCCATCTCCCAGTCGGCAGCGTGCAGCGAGCCCACATGCTGGTGGGCGAGGCCACGGCGACTGCGCAGAAAGACCTCCCAGAGCGGCCCGGAGTGGCGGTCGCTCATGCGGCGTCCCCGACCGCCAGGGCGCTGTGCTTGGCCGCCCAAGCGCGGGCGGCGTCACGAACCCATTCACCCCCCAACTCGGCCGCGCGACGAACCCGGATCCGCTCCGCATTGCAGGGGCCGTTCCCCTTCACCACCTGGGCGAACTCCTCCCAGTCGATGGGCCCGAAGTCAAAGTGGCCCGAGCTCTGGTTCCAGCGCAGGTCCGGGTCGGGAAGGGTGAGCTCGAGCGCCCTGGCCTGGGGAACCGTCATGTCCACGAAGCGCTGGCGCAGCTCGTCGTTGCTGACCCGCTTGATCTTCCACCGCATCGACTGAGCTGAGTTTGGGGAACGGTCGTCCGGCGGCCCGAACATCATGAGGGATGGCCACCACCAGCGATCGACAGCGTCCTGGGCCATCGTGTGCTGGGCCCGGGTGCCGTGGCTGAGCGTCCAGAGCGCCTCGAAGCCCTGGCGCTGATGGAAGGACTCCTCCCGACAGATCCGGACCATGGCGCGGGCGTAGGGTCCGTAGGAGGTCTTGGTCAGAGCCAGCTGGTTGGTGATCGCAGCCCCGTCGACCAGCCAGCCGATGGTTCCCACGTCCGCCCAGGTGAGGGTCGGGTAGTTGAAGATGCTGGAGTACTTCTGGCGACCGGTCTGGAGCAGCTCCACCAGCTCGCCCCGGCTGACGCCAAGGGTCTCCGCCGCAGCGTAAAGGTACAGGCCGTGGCCCGCCTCGTCCTGAACCTTGGCCAGCAGGATCGCCTTGCGACGCAGCGAGGGAGCCCTGGTGATCCAGTTCCCCTCCGGCTGCATTCCGATGATCTCCGAATGGGCGTGCTGGGCGATCTGCCGGATCAGCGTGGCCCGATAGCCCTCTGGCATCCAGTCCCTCGGCTCCACCGTCCGCTCGCCGTCGATGGCGGACTGAAAGGCCGACCCGCGGGGATCCTCCTCAATAGCAGCCATCTCCGCCTCCTCACCCGATCGGACGTTCGGCGCCAATTCTGATTGAGGTCGCTCGGCCTGTCAAATTCCCGGTCGCATGGTGTGCCCGCGACAGTTGGGACCCGCGCGATGGGGCAACGGCCCAGACGCCCGATACCATACGACGTGGAGTCGATGCTGGCGGTGGCGGTCTTCAATCAACGCGGCCACGAGCACACCAGCATGGCGACCTGACGACCGCGGCCGGCATCACCAAGTCCTCGATCTACCGCCATTTCCGAGGCAGGAGAACCTCCTGAGCTTGGCGAGGGGACACGCCTTGGACGCCCTGTCCGCCATTCTCAGGAGGACTCAAGCAGGTCGGGCCCGGCGCTGGCGAGGCTCCGGCAGGTGACGACCCGAAGCGCCCTGGTTCTGATGGAAGAACTCCGTCACGTCACCATGCCGCTCGGAGTCCGCGGCAACACCGACACCGAGCGGCTGGCTCTGAGCGCCGCCATGAGTTCGACCACGCGGTGTCCGAGCTGACGCGTGCCGCGGCCGGGGATCTCCGCCCGGACATCGACGACCGCCTGGCCAGTCGCCTGCTGCTGGGGATGATCAACTCCGTCAGTGAGGGTACCGAAGCAATGGGTTGCCGACTGTTTCCCAGGACATCAGTGCCTATCATCGCGCACATGTGCTAGGGTGTCGCCATGAGGTTGTCGGAGTGGGCCAAGCTGGAAGGTGTCCACTACCAGACCGCCTGGCGGTGGTTTCGGGACGGACAGCTTCCGGTGCCCGCTGTCCGCACCCCGTCGGGGACGATCCTGGTGGGGGTGCCACCGGCGGCGGGCGCCGCCACCAAGCAGGCCGTCATCTACGCCAGGGTGTCCTCACACGACCAGCGAGGAGACCTCGACCGGCAAGTGGCCAGGCTCACCGAGTGGGCCACCGCTCACGGCATGGCCGTAAGCGAGGTGGTGACCGAGGTCGGCTCAGGAATGAACGGCAAGCGCCGGAAGCTGGCCCGTCTGCTCTCCGACGCCGGGGCGGCGACCATCGTCGTCGAGCACAGGGACCGCCTGGCTCGCTTCGGTGTCGAGCATCTGGAGGCAGCCCTCCTGGCGCAGGGCCGCAGGGTGGTGGTTGTCGATGACGGCGAAGTCGATGATGACTTGGTGCGGGACATGACCGAGGCGCTCACCTCATTCTGCGCTCGTCTCTATGGCCGCAGGGGCGCTCGGAACAGGGCCGAGAAGGCGCTCGACTGCGCCCGGCACGATGTGGGGCCGGTGGCGTTGGCGCGCCCTCTTGGAGGCCCGTAGGCGATGGGGAAGGTCGACCTCCCCTGGGCTGGGTTCACCAGGCCCATCGCTTCGCGGTGGACCGACCGGCCAGGAGCCGTGGTGTCGCATCTCACGAAGGGGCCGGATGATACGCCTGGGACTGGGGGCTCAGGGAGGACCAACCGCACGCCAGGGACGCCTCCCGGGCGCTGGCGTTTCGCTCCGGGGCGAGTGTCCCGAGGCAGAGGAGTGGGCGCAGGTGATGGTGCCGGCGCCGTGGAGCGGGGCCCAGCTGGGCAGGAGATGGATTGATGAAAGGGATCTGGTCACCGCCAGGTCCGACCAGGAGCGGGTGGCCGCGTCCGGGCACATCCACGCCCGGCAGGTCTACCAGGTCTTCGCGACCCGCCAGGGTGCGACCGCCCCACAGGCGCGCGACTGCGCCGACCGCAGCGTGCCGGGGGAGGGCTCGGGGTCCGAGAAGTCCTGGGCAGGACCCTCCAACCCGGTCTTCCAGGAGTGGGCGGTAGCTCCTGACAAGGCGCGGGGCGGTAGTAGAGGTGGCACGAGTCGGGCCGAGCGACGATGATTGGGCCATGCCCATGAACCTCACGGTGGTTGACCATCCGGCGGTCGCGCATCGCCTCACCGAACTCAGGGACGAGCGGACCGGCAGGGATCGGTTCCGAGTTCTGATCGGTGAGATCAGTGCCTTCCTCGCCTACCACGCCCTCGGCGACCTGGAGACCGCCGTGCGCGAGCTCCGCACCCCCGTCGGGGCGACTCAGGGCCCGGTGATCACCGAGGAGCCACTGGTGGTTCCGATTCTCAGGGCGGGTCTGGGGATGGTCCCCGGGGTGGCGGCGGTGGCGCCGAACTGCGAGGTGGCCCATCTCGGAATGAAGCGAGACGAGCAGACCCTGGACGCGGTGTGCTACCTGGATGGCCTTCCCGGCGATCTGAGGGCACGGCGAGTGGTCGTCTGCGATCCGATGCTCGCCACTGGCGGATCTCTGGCGCAGGCGTGCCAGCTCCTGTTGGCTCGAGGGGCGGCTCGGGTGCAGGCCCTGTGCATCTTGGCCAGTGAGCCGGGTCTTCGGAGCTTCTCCGCTCGTCTGCCCGAGGTCGAGGTTGTTTGCGCCGCAGTTGACCCGTCCCTCGACTCTCGCGGCTACATCGTCCCCGGCCTAGGTGACGCTGGAGACCGCCTCTTCGGGCCACCTGGAGCGGGACTGAGCACCGCCCCGCAAGTGATGCGCCGTGAGGCTCGGGGGATTACCTGAGCGCCGGCTCACCGTCACAGTGGCCAGTGCTCCTGCCCGCAACCTGTCCACGGAACATCCATACGTCCACGATCCAGAGGATGGACGGGTGCCCGCAAGACACCACGGGTGGACCGGCTCCGAGTTGGCCCCAACACGGGGCGCCGCCGTCCCCTCCCTGAGTCGGCGTGCCCCTGAGCGTGGCCGCAACCAGGAAGCGGCTGCAGCTCATGGGGGGGAGGGGCGATGTCGTCACTTCGAGTTGCACCAGCGGGCCCGCCTGCTTGACTCGCTCGGGGGCCCAACGCCATTGCCGCGGCCAGGAGGCGGTGGGGGCCATCCCCGGGTCCAGGCAGCAAGCGGCGCCGATGGCTCGCACGTACGCGTAGCCGGTTCGGTGACGCTTGCTCTCCCCGACTGCGCCCTGCCACCCACCTCGGGTGTCCCCGGGCAACGATCATGAGGTGGTGAGCGCGTTCCAGGAGGAGGTGCTGCGGGTGCTCCGAGGCACCCAGCCAGGAGACTTGCTCACCTATGGCCAGGTAGCCAATCTCGCCGGACACCCCGGGGCAGCCCGTGCCGTGGGCCGTGCGCTCGCAGGCTCGTCGGGCGTCCCCTGGTGGCGAGTGGTGGCCGCTGACGGAAGGCTTGCCCCCGGACTGGCGGCTGAGCAAGAGCGGCGATTGCGCGCGGAGGGATTGGCGTTGTCGGGCCGGCGCGTCCAGGCCCCCAATGTCCGGGCCAGGAAGTTCAGGAGCCTCTCAGATCGAGGATCCGCTTCGCCTTGCCCAGCGATCGCTCCAGCGACTCCGGCTCGACCACGTCGACAGCGACCGTGACCCCGATCGCATGCTTGAGGCGGCCACCGAGCACCCTGGCGAGCCTCTCCCGGTGCTCGGCGGTCGCCGCGTCCGCGCGGGCCTCAACCCGGACCGTCATCTCGTCAAGCCGCCCGGGCCGACTGAGGACGCAGAGAAAGTGGGGGGATAGCCCCGCCACGCTCAGGACCAGCTCCTCGACCTGGCTGGGGAAGACGTTGACACCCCGTACGATCATCATGTCGTCGGTCCGCCCTCGGATCTTCTCCATCCGGCGCATGGTCCGAGCGGTGCCCGGCAGCAGCCGGGTGAGGTCCCGGGTGCGATAGCGGATCAGGGGCATTGCCTCCTTGGTGAGGGTGGTCAACACCAGCTCACCGAGTTCGCCCTCGGGAAGCACGGCGCCGGTCTCGGGGTCGACGACCTCTGGATAGAAGTGGTCCTCCCAGATGGTCAGACCATCCTTGGTCTCGACACACTCCTGAGCAACTCCGGGGCCCATCACCTCAGAGAGGCCATAGATGTCCACGGCGTGCATGTCGGCGCGCTGTTCGATCTCCCGGCGCATGTCCTCGGTCCAGGGCTCCGCGCCGAAGATGCCGACCTTGAGTGAGCAGCTCCGCGGATCGATGCCCTGGCGCTCGAACTCGTCGAGGAGAACCAGCATGTAGGAGGGGGTCAGCATGATCACCTCGGCGCGCAAATCCCGCAGCAGCGTGACCTGGCGTTCGGTCATCCCACCCGAGGCCGGCACCACCGTGCACCCCAGCCGCTCGGCACCATAGTGGGCGCCGAGCCCACCGGTGAAGAGCCCGTAGCCGTAGGCGACGTGAACCAGGTCCCCGGGCCGGCCACCGGCCGCCCGTATCGACCTCGCCACCAGGTCGGACCAGGTGGATATGTCAGAGTCCGTATACCCCACGACAGTCGGTCTTCCAGTGGTTCCGCTGGAAGCGTGGACTCGGCGCAGGTGCTCGCGGGGGACCGCCAGCATGCCAAATGGGTACTGGTTGCGCAGGTCGTCCTTGACGGTGAACGGCAGCTTCTCCAGGTCCCCCAGGCCGCGGATGTCCTGAGGCAGCAAACCCCTGGCGTCGAAGGCGGCCCGGTAGAAGGGGACAAGCTCGTAGGCGCGCCGCACCGTCTCCTGCAGCCGGACGGTCTGGAGGGCGGTCAGCTCATCGAGTGAGGCCGTCTCAATCGGCTCCAGGTCCTTGGAGTCCGGGGTCAGGTCCAGCATGGCGGCTCCTATTCGGTTCCTACGGAACCGGGCTGGGTGACCGCTGGCAGGGAGCGCGACCTGCCTCTGAACTCAGCCACCACCCGGCCCTCCGGGCCCTGCCTCACGGTCACGTCGTAGAGGCCGCTGCGGCCGCGCCGAAGGCGCTCTGTGGCGACCGCGACCAGCTCCTCGCCGACCCGGGCCGGGCTCATGAAGTCGACGTCCGCCCCGGCCGCCACCACGGCCTCCCCGTATGTGTTGCAGGCGAAGGCGAAGGCGGAATCGGCCAGGGCGAAGATGTATCCCCCATGGCAGATTCCGTGGCCGTTGAGCATCGCCGCGGTGACCCGCATTCTGAGCACGGCCCTTCCGGGTGCAACCTCCTGCAGCTGCATGCCCAGCAGCTGCGATGCGGTGTCGGATGCCCACATGCGAGAGCTGCTGGCCTCGGCCAGACTCTGGGGATTGTCGGGTTCAGGGGTGGGGCCGGACCCCAGAGTCATGGTTCCACCTCATCCCGCCAGCCCATGCCCGACGCTGCTGCCACGGCCACCCGGCCAATGGTAGGGGAGGTCGGGCCCCGAATGCTGCCACCTGGCCCCATGCGCGAGTCTGGAGTGGCCAGTATGGACGGACCCAATTTCACCGCGGACCAGTCCCGCCCGAGCCGGTGGTGGGCCCGCTCAGCACTTTCAGAGCCAGCCAGGCAGCCCTGGCCCCGGTCCTCTGGCGGTGGCAGGCCGAACCGCCTCCGGCCGAGGAGGGCACAGCCCCCGGAGATCGGGGGTGAGCGAATCTCCTCCGCCGGGCGAGGGCGTCGCGCCGTGGGGAGGGGTCGATATTTCACTTCGAGGACGGCCAGGCGGCTCTCCCACGATCGATCATCAGGGATGATGGGGTGGCCGCTAAGTAGCAGCCATCGGCGGCAAGGCCGTCGCTAGCGGGGAGGCGAAACGCGATGAGATTGGACCGAGACGAGTATTTGGCGGCGGTGCAGGCAGACGGGGCTCGGGTGCGGGAGTTGTGCGCCGGCCGACTGGACCAGCCGGTCCCGTCCTGTCCCGGGTGGTTGGTTCGGGACGCTGTCCTGCACCTCGGGTTCGTCCACCGCATCAACGGCAGCCGCCTGCGCCGCCACAGCCGATCGCGCGATGACCGGGACACTCCAACGGCCCCCGACGACGCGAACCTCTGTGCCTGGTTCGCCGAGGGCGTCGAGCAGCTGCTTGAGGTCGCTCACGGACTCGGCCCGGATACCCCGATCTGGAACTGGTCGGGGACGGACCCAACCGCCGCCTTCTGGTTTCGCCGGATGGCTCACGAGACAGTGGTCCACCGCTGGGACGTGGAGGCGGCGCTGGACGGGATCAGTCCAATCGCCCGGAACCTGGCCGAGGATGGTATCGACGAGTTCTTCGAGGTCTTTTGGACGCGCAACCGGGACAGCTTCAACGGGGATGGGGAGTGGATCCACATCCGGACCCTTCAAGGCGGCCAGGACTGGTGGGTCGGGGCTCTGCCGGAGGGTGCCGACATCAGGCGAGAGGCTCCCCTGACCGCAGCCACCACCACGATCGGCGCACCCCCGCCGGAGCTCTTCCTCGCGCTCTGGCGCCGTCTGCCGCCTGAGGTGCTGCAGATCGAGGGAGACCAACAGCTGGCGGCCCGATTTCTGGCGGCCCCGCAACTCTGACCAACGGTTCACCGGGGCAACCCCGGGACGCGGGCGAAGAGAACGTCGATGGGCATCGGGCGCCGCCTCCGGTAGATCGGAGTCCAGCTGGGCGGCCATACTGAGTGGGCCTCTTCAGCCGATGCCACACAGGGGAGCCATGGACGGCAATGCTGTGACGGTCGAACGGAAGATCGCAGCCCCTCCGGCCGCGATCTTCGATCTCATCGCCGACGCAGGTCGGCACCCCGAAATCGACGGCTCGGGGACGGTCAAGCGCGCTCAGCCTGGCGCACCTGAGCGGCTGCACCTGGGAGCCACCTTCGGCATGGCGATGGAGATGGGGCTCAAGTACTCCATGGTGAACACGGTGATTGAGTTCGATGAGAACCGTCGGATCGCCTGGCAGACCAAGCCTCCGGGGGCCCCTGGGCTGCTGGTTGGGGGCCGGATCTGGCGGTATGAGCTCGAGCCGGTGGCGGGGGGAACGCTGGTGAGAGAGAGCTGGGACACGTCGCATGACCGACAGCGCTTCGTCCTCAAGCGCTTCGGCATGCCAGCCAAGACCGCCGGCAACATGGCCCGGACTCTGGAGCGCATCGAGCAGGTGCTCCGGTCCTCGGCCGACGGCTCGCCCCCGGCACCCGGCTGATCGGCACCAGCACCTGGCCGCGTGCTGGGCCCCGCGCAAGTCCGTCGTGGCCGCCTCCCCGGTGGAGCCAATCAATTCCATCACCATCCACTGCGGTTGGCCTCTGTGCTCGGGGCCACCCCGGGCAGCAACCCGCACTGCCGCTGACAGTGGGCTCCATTGAGGTGGGCGACCGCGCCACGCGCGCCGCAACCATGGGTGGTGCGGCCAATCAGATCCAACCCGTCACTCTCCGCCCCACTTGGTCGCTTCGGCGGCCTCAGGCGGCGGCCGGCAAACCAGCCGGCCCGTGGCCAGGGCGTTGGTCGCTGCTCCGTCAGCCTACCCAGAGCCGTGGGTCGCCCGTGTGGGGCTCGGAGCTCCGGAGTCGCTCCAGACGGGAGTTGCGAGCAGGCGGAACAGGAGCGGGCAGACCGCCCAAGCCGTGAGCACATACCAGGGCCACGGGCCCATGATCAGGAGGGGGTTCCAATTGCCGGGCGGTTGCCGAAGGAACATGTAGTCCCCGCCCGTGACGAGGTTGGCGAGCCCCGCCAAGACCGCAACGGCGGTAGTCGCTGCCCAGCTCCTCAGCACCGATCCCCAGGCAAGATGGAGGTCAGGATCCGTCGCCAGCAGGATGCCCACGCTGAGGAGGGTGCCGTGGTCCACATAGAAGGCGAAGTAGAGGGGAGATGGAGCGCTGGCGCCGATGGCGGGAAAGGCCAGGCCCAGGACGCCGGATGAGACTCCCCAGAAGAAGGCCAGCTCGCGCCAGGCATGATCTCCCGAACGCAGCAGGCCGATGATCGCGACCACAGTGCCAATGTCTGACAACTGGAAGGGGAGGGTGTTGGCCGCCGACCAGGTATGCGTCACGGCGGGCCAGAGCAGCTGGACGAGCTCGCTGGCAGCCAGGGCCACGACGAGCAGCCATCGCAGGGGTACCGGCATCTGGCCGCGCCGCCTCACCGCCAGCGCCATCACGGCGGCGGCGGCGCAGGTGGCCACTAGGGGAAGGAGGGACAGAAGAATCATCTGACCAGATCGGCTCTTGAACTCTCCCTCACTGTAAGTCCTGCGCCGCCCTGCCGACGCACTGGGCAGGGCTGAATCTGATCAATGAGACCTGGCCCGACCACGGCCATCTCGACCTCATGCGGGGGCTCATCGACCGGGCGGTCGGGCCGCAAGGGGCATCACGGCTGTGTCGTAGGCGGCCCAGCGGGTGCCGGTCCTGGCTCATTAGCGATGGCGCCCATGCGTTCGGTGCCGTCCGAGGGCCGGGTGGAGGAGGGAGAAGATGGAGCTATCCGCCGCCCCGGTCTCCCAGGTGGAGGCGTTCACCCTCCACATCCGTGTGCGCTCCCGGACGCACAGCGCGTGCGACCAGGTGTTTCGACGCTCCCCATCGCTACCCGGACTTCACCAGGCTCGCCGACCTCGCTGAAGAGGCGGTCCGCGCCGCGAGGTCCTGGGCAGGGAGGAGCTACCCAGCCGCAGCCCGACCTTGATCGCGACCGACGCCTCCGGGTGCCGCCGGGGAGGGCCCTGGAAGGCCCGCTGGTCGACCATCGCGCCGACCACAGCCACAGCGAGCACGTGCTGGCCGGTTAGGACACGGGCGCGCTGGCCAGGAACCCTCGGCAGCCAGCGTCATGTCCGGTCGGTCACAGTGCACATGATCAAGGCAATGGCGCGTCACCACGGTCACCTCGGCACCGTCTGCGAGCTGCTCGACGTACCGGCCCCGTCCTATCCCGGGGGAGTGCTGGCGGTCCCCTGCACGGCGTGGACATCTGTAAGCTTACGATAAGGTCTCTTATCAGGACCTTAAAGCATCTCCCACTTGGGCCTCCCCCGGCCAGGGTGAGCGATCCCTCCTCATGCCCGTCGTCAGCTCGGTTCAAGCCTCACGTCGCGGGCCCCGGGCACCAGCACCGCCAGGCAGCAGGCCGCGGACAGGATTCCGCTCAGCAGGAGTGCGCTGCGAGTTCCGAAGCTCGCCGCCAGTAGCCCGCCAGCCACCATTCCCAGCGGCGTCAGCGTCATCACCATCACAAAGGATGCCGAGGAGACGCGGCCCAGGATCTCCTTGGGCACCGACTGTTGCAGCCGGGAGAAGTAGCGCACGTCGCCGTACACCACCAGTCCGGCAGCTGCTGCCGAACAGCCGGCGGCCACCCAGATGGTTGTGGCCTGGGAGAGGGCCACAACCATCTGGCCAGACAGTCCGTAGGCCCCCACATGGTCTCCAATAGATGTCTCGGTTCCCCCCGGCGCGCCACCGCCAGGGATGCCAGGACACCGGCGGCACCGGCGCTGGCGTAGACCAAGCCCAGGCTGACAGGATTGCCGTGCAGGACGTGGCGAACCAGGGTGGGCAGCAGGACGGTGTACGGCCCCAGCCCGGTCAGGTTGGCGAAGGCGGCCCCCACCAGTAGCACCAGCAGCCAGCGTCGTGAGGCGATGTACCGGAGCCCGTCGACCGCCTCCCGGAGCATCGACGAGTGGGGGCCCTCGGGGCGGCGCCGAGAACCTATGCCGGCCAGGAACGCGGCCGAGCCCGCGAAGGTCGCCGTGTCGAACAGGAAGCACCCGCCGGTGCCGATGGCGGCCACCACGACTCCTCCCAGCGCGGCGCCGATGAGGTTGACCGCCATCTCTGTGCTGGTGCTGTTGAGAGCGTTGGCCTGGGTGATCAGCGGCCCCGGCACGATCTCCGGCATCAGCGCCAGGAACGCCGGCCCGGCGAAGGCGTCGGCGACTCCGAACACCACCGCCATGAAGCCCAGCCAAAGAAGGGTGACCGCATGCAACAGGACCAGCCCGGCGATGAGGCCAACGGCGGTGCCGCGGACCACATCGGCCGCGAGCAGCGCCGTCCGCCGAGCCACCCGGTCGGCCACGACCCCTCCCAACAGGGAGAGCGCTACGGTCGGCACTGTCCGGGCTGCCAGGACGTAGGCCAGCCCGGTCGGCAGCTGATCAAGGCGGAGTGCCTCGAGGGCAAGCGCGACTGTGAACACGCCATCTCCAAGCGAGGACACCAGGTTGGCGCCCCAGAAGAGGCGGAAGTCACGCCCCTGCAGGGAGGCGGTGATCCGGGACCGAAACAGCATGCTGGTGGAGCACCTCCTCCGAAACCACTCGGCGGCCGGCGGCTCCGACGCCCGCCTTGGTGCGTGCGGGGAAGACCGGGAGGCTGGGCACTCAGCCGCGGAAGCGCAATCCCATCAGGAGGTGGATCGCTTCGGATTTCAAGTGATATTCGAGCGGCCCAACCGGCGCCGGCCGGGGTTATCCCCAGTCGACTGGTCCTTCAAGGCACACCCGACCGGGAAGTGATCGCCCGCCCGGGACGGAGCGCAGCCGAGGCAACCGATCTCCTGGCAACCATGCTGGGCCCGGCTGGCCCTCCGCCAACGATGAGAACTGCCTGGCCCGCCTCCTGGGCCATCGGGTTTCCTGGTCCTTGCTCAAAGCCTTGCGCTCTGGCCAGCCAGGCGCCTCAGACCAGAAGCGGCAGGGAGCGCCCGACCAGGGGCTCCGGTCGGGGGCTGATGTTGGCCACATGGACCAGCGCCGGATAGGTGATGAAGGCGATCGCCAAGTGCATGAGCATCAGCACCCCCACCGCAGGAGGTGGCTCTCCGTGGATCAGGATCCACCCGTCCGGCAACCACATGACCAAGACGACCAGGATCGCCAGCCGGAAGAAGAGCCACCGCGGCGCCGAGGAGATTCGGCTGACGATGGGCCAGGCGACACAGGCCAGGACCACCCCGACCACCGTCAACGTACCGTAGTCGGAAAATTGGAAGTGGGCGAACCCCCTCGTGGACGGGAAGACCGTTGTCCCCAGGGCCACCAGGACGGAATTTGCCAGGAGCGAACCCAACACCGCCAGACCGGTCGCCAGCACGACGCGGGCTGGGGCGGGATGGTCGTGCTCGGGGTCGAAGTCAATGGTGACCGCGGCCAGGATCGCCCGGACGTAGTCGACTACGCCACCGGGAGCCCAGTCCGGCCTACGATCGGACGGTGCCACCCTTGGAGGATACCGAAAACGTCATCGGTTGGCCGCGGGGCCGACAGGCCCTGTCGGCCCGCCTGTCGCGACGCTGCTCAAGAGCCCGGGTCATGGCTGGTGACCGCCAGCGGCGACCGGCGCCGACGGTGAACCCTCCGCGCTCAAGGCACCGCTGGCCGCGCTCCTCCCCCCGGCGCGGTGGCCGGGGCCAGACCGCACAAAGGGCATCGTCAACGCCGGTTGCACCCCTGTCAGCGCTCCAGGGGCCGACCGGCACGTGCCCAGGCGACCACCCCACCAGCCACCGATCGCGCGTCGAGGCCAACGGCCGCCATGTGGGCTGCCGCGGTCAGGCTGCGCGCGCCGCTCGCGCAGATCACATACACCGGTTTGTCAGTGGGGAGCTCCGTGACCCGTGTCGGGACGTGACCCATGGGGATCAGCAGCGAGCCGGGCACGTGCCCGCGCGCGTACTCCTGGGGCTCCCTGACGTCCACCACCAAGGCACCCGCCTCGTGGGCAGCAGAAAAGTGGGAGAGGTCGACTTCTTGCACCGAATTGGCCTCCAGTATGCCGATACCTAGGGGGGTATATTAGCAGGCCCTGGCTCTCTCGCCTAGCGGGACCTGGACCACGACCGACGGGTTGAGGGGCGCGCTCAGCGCCTGCCCGGCTTGGACCCCTTTAGCAAGGGCAGATTCTGGCGCGCCCAGCCCGCCGTACCACCGGCCACCGAGCGGACCTCCAGCCCCGAGGACTCCAGGATCCGGGCGGCGACACGGCTGCGGTGGCCGCTGGCACAGATGACGTGGATGACCTGGTCCCGGGGCAGCTCCGATGCGCGTCGCGAAACATGCCGAAGCGGTATGGACCTGGCTCCGGCCACATGCCCACGGGCGAACTCGGACGGCTCCCTGACATCGACACAAAC
>JAKAWF010000059.1 GCA_021817025.1 bacterium | reverse complement strand
GCAGCAGGTGCTTCGGAAGGCGCTGGCGGGAGCGCGGCCACAGCCTGGTCCCAGAGCCGCCGGCCAGGACCACGCAGACCAGGCCCTTGGGCGCTGTCAGCTCCACTCCGGCTTCGGCCCTTGTCAGCTTGCCCGCTCCACACTTCGCGTGTCCCGCGGCTCGACACCGGCCTGGGCGGCCAGCTCGGCGCGATAGGGGGTGCGCTCCCAGGGCAGGTCCAAGTCGCTGCGCCCGAAGTGCCCGTAGGCCGCCACCTGCCGGTAGATGGGTCGGCGCAGCTGGAGCTCCTTGATGATGCCGGACGGCGACAGGTCGAAGTACTCGTCGACCAGGGACTCGATGTCCACCCTCGGGACCACCTCCGTGCCAAAGGTCTCGACCCCGACCCAGACCGGCTTGGTGACTCCGATCGCGTAGGCGAGCTGGACCTCGAGCCGACGGGCAAGCCCGGCCGCGACCAGATTCTTGGCCACGAAGCGGGCTCCGTAGGCGCCCGATCGGTCCACCTTGGTCGGATCCTTGCCTGAGAAGGCGCCCCCACCATGCCGACCGGCGCCCCCATAGGTGTCGACGATGATCTTGCGGCCAGTGAGCCCGGCATCCCCCTGGGGGCCGCCGATCACGAACCGGCCGGTGGGGTTGACCAGAATGCGGGTCTTCTCGTCGACCATTCCGGCCGGAAGGGCCGGTCCGATCACATGCTCCACCACCCCCGCCTCCACCTCCGCCGGGGAGACGTCCTCAGAGTGCTGGGCGCTGATCAGGACGGTGTCGATCCGCCGCGGCACGCCGTCGGCGTCGTACTCGACTGTGACCTGGGACTTGCCGTCGGGCCGAGCCCACTTGAGCTGGCCGGTCTTGCGCGCCAGGGCCAGCTGGCGGGCCAGCTGATGGGCGTACTGAATCGGCGCCGGCATCAGCTCGGGGGTCTCGTCGCAGGCGTAGCCGAACATCATCCCCTGGTCGCCGGCCCCTCCCAGATCCACCCCGCGGGCAATGTCGGGAGATTGCTCGTCGATGCAGACCATGACCCCACAGGTCTCCCAGTCGAAGCCGTACTTGGCCCGCACGTAACCGATCTGACGGATCGTCTCGCGGACCACCTTGGGCATGTCGACATAGCAGTCGGTGGAGATCTCGCCCAGGAGAATCGCCGTTCCCGTGGTCAGGGCTGTCTCACACGCCACCCGCGCCAGCGGGTCCTTGGTGAGGATCGCGTCCAGAACGGCGTCGGAGATCTGGTCCGCCATCTTGTCGGGATGCCCCTCGGTGACCGACTCCGAGGTGAACAGCTGCCGGGACCTGCGGTGGGTCATGACCGAATACCTCCAGCTCTCACCGGAAGCCACCCGCTTGCAGCCACGGGCCTTCTCCTGTCCGAGAACTGGCACCATGATATGCCGGGCCGGGCCATACCGATCCGCCACGTTGCCCGCCGCCGCCCCTGCCGGAGGGTCTGGGGTGCGGGATTCGGGGCCCTTGCCGGTCTCCTCCGGGGCGACGTGGACGCAGCCGCGCCCAGCCGCTTACCATGCAGCCCAGGGTCCGCTGGCGGCTTGCAGAGGTGGACGTCAAATGGCAGCGGAAGTTGACATCGACTGGCGTGAGCTGCGCACCCGAGCCAGGGCCGCCGCCCGCAACGCCTACGCACCGTATTCCAAGCTCCGCGTCGGAGCCGCCGGCCTGACCGACCAGGGACGGGTGGAGACGGGCTGCAACGTTGAGAACGCCTCCTTTGGGCTGACCCTGTGCGCCGAGTGCGGCCTGGTGTCCGCCCTGCATGCCGGCGGGGCGCACCGGCTCCTGGCGATCGCTGTCGTCACCGATGACGGCCTCCCCCTCAGCCCCTGCGGGAGGTGTCGCCAGCTCCTGCTGGAGCAAGGAGGCCCAGAGCTGAGAGTCGACCGCGGTGAGGGATTGGCACCGGTGCCAATCGCCCAGCTGCTGCCAGGCGCCTTTGACGCGGCCGAGCTCTCCAGCCGCCAGGGATGACGCGGCCGCCGGACCGCGACCCGCCCTCGACGCCGCGGCCATGCGCCTGGGCAGCTCCGGGCTCAACCCGGGCATGTCCCCAGCGGCGGGCGCAACCGTCCGCCCCGACCGGCGGACGCGATCGCTGGGGCCGAGCGGGGCGGAGCAGTCCTCAGTAACAAGGGAGCGGAAGGCGGCACGGCCACTCTCGACCGGTGTGCTGCCAGGGACCCGGGCGTGCCCAGAGGGCCGTGGTGGTCGGCAACCGAGCGCCGGCTCTCGTGACCTTCAGACCCCGACCGGGTGCCAGACGGTCTTCATCTCCATCGTCTGCAAGGCAAGCCTGGGATTGAGCGGAGAGCGCGCCTGTCGCCCGACCGGCGGGAGCACCCGCTTGACGCTGTCAGCGGCCGCCAGGGCCAGCGTCCGCCACTCCCCAGCGTCACAGCCTCCGGCGTCAACGGCGTCGATGTCGCGGTGGGACCCCACCCAGGGGAGCAGCTCCTTGCGCATCCCGCTCAGGAGAGCGAGGACTCCGGCCGGCATGTCTCCGGTCGCCAGCACCTCCCCGAGCAGCAGCCCCGGAAGTGGTGTCGCCTCAGCGACCAATGCCACCACGGCGTTGCCACCACAGACAGCCGCCGCCAGCTGCCGCACCAGGCCGCCCAGGTCGTGCTCGGGTTGGCCGATCACGGCTATCACCCCCATCGGTTCGGGCATGGTGAAGGTGAAATACGGGCCTGCGACCCCATTGACGCTGCCGCCTAACTGGGCCAGCTTGTCCGCCGCCCCGGCGAAGAAGACCAGCGACTCCAGGCAGCTGTCCACCTCCCGGCCGGCGGCGCGGCCGCCACCGAGCTCGGCCACGAACTCGGCCCTGCGGCCCTCCATCATCTCCGCTGTCCGGTAGAGCACCTGCCCCCGGTTGTAGGCGGTCCGAGCCGCCCAGGAGGGCTGCGCCTCCCTCGCCGCCCGGACCGCCTCGCGCAAGTCCTTGCGAGATGCCCTGGGAACGTTGACCCCATCCCCGGTCTGGTACACCCGGCCCGACTCCGACCGAACGAAGGCGCCTTGGATGTAGAGCTTGGCGGTCTTGGCCACCCCAGGCGCGCTCACGAGAACTCCAGGTACTCGGCCAGGCCCTGGACCCCGCCCTCGCGCCCGAACCCAGATTCCCGATAGCCTCCGAACGGTGCCGCCGGGTCGAACTGGTTGTAGGTGTTGGCCCACACCACCCCGGCCCGCATCCGCTCCGACATCCAGAGGATCCGCGACCCCTTGGTGGTCCACACGCCCGCGGACAGGCCGTAGCGAGTGTTGTTGGCCCGGGCCACCGCCTCGGCGGCGGTGCGGAAGGTCATCACCGCCAGGACCGGTCCGAATATCTCCTCACGAGCGATCCGCTGCGACGGGGACACCTCGGTGAACAGACTGGGCCGGAACCAGAACCCGTGGCCGGGCAGCTCGCAGGGAGGCTGGTGGAGCTTGGCCCCCTGGGCGACGCCGCTGGCCACCAGGGCCTCGATGCGCTCCAGCTGCTCCCGGGAGTTGATGGCGCCTACGTCAGTGTTCTTGTCAAGCGGGTCGCCGACTCGCAGACGGCCCATCCGCAGCCGCAGCCGCCGCAGGAATGGGCCCGCGATGGACTCCTGGACCAAGAGCCGGCTGCCGGCGCAGCAGACGTGGCCCTGGTTGAAGAAGATGCCGTTGACCACCCCCTCCACCGCCTGGTCCAGGGGCGCGTCGTCGAAGACCACGTGGGCGGCCTTGCCCCCCAGCTCCAAGGAGAGGTGCTTGGGGCTGCCGGCCAGCGCCCGCTGGATGTCCTTGCCGACTGCGGTCGAACCCGTGAAGGCGACCTTGGCGATGTCCTGGTGGCGCACCAGCAGCCGTCCCACCTCGGGACCTCCGGTGACGATGTTCACCACCCCGTCGGGGAGGCCCGCCTGCTGGCAGATCTCGGCGAACAGGAGGGCCGTGAGCGGAGTTGTCTCGGCGGGCTTGAGCACGACCGTGTTGCCCGTGGCGAGGGCAGGGGCGATCTTCCAGGAGAGCATCAGAAGCGGGAAGTTCCAGGGGACCACCTGGCCGACCACCCCCAGCGAGCGACCCGCGCCGGTCGGGAAGGCGAACTGCAGCTTGTCGGCCCAGCCGGCGTGGTAGAAGAAGTGCTGGGCAACCAGCGGGATGTCGAAGTCGCGGGACTCCCGGATCGGCTTGCCCCCGTCCAGACTCTCCACCACGGCCAGCTCGCGCGAGCGCTCCTGGACCAGGCGCGCGAGCCGGAACAGATAGCGGGCCCGGTGTGCCCCGGGCAACCGATGCCAGGGCTGGTAGGCCCGCCCCGCCGCCTCGACGGCCCGGTCCACGTCGACCGAGTCCGCCTCGGCGACCTCTGCCAGCGGCTCCTCGGTGGCCGGGTTCACCGTCTCCCGGTACCTGCCCGAGTGTGGCTCCACGAACTGCCCGCCGATGAAGAGCGAGAACCTCGACCTGAGGCGGACGTGGTCGGTCGACTCCGGGGCGGGCGCGTACCCGAACTGATCGGACAGGGCCATCCCATCCGGGGCGGCGGCACCCCGCCGGCCATTCCCGGCGGTGATGCCGGGCTCCTCGTCCGTCATCGGCCTGCGCTCAGGCTTCGCTGAAATCGTCGGCGGACTGGTAGACACCACTGCGCTCCTTGAAGATCTGCATGAGCACGTCGTTGAGCAGGGATGAGGCCCCCAGCCGGAAGCGCTCGGGGGTCAGCCACTCCTCACCCAGGATCTCGTTCACCGCGACCAGATAGCCAATGGCCTGACGCGCGGTCCTGATGCCCCCAGCTGGTTTGAACCCCACCGCCCGGCCGGTCTCCCAGGCGAAGTCCCGAATCGCCTCCAGCATCACCACCGCCACCGGCATGGTTGCGGCGGGCTGGATCTTCCCGGTCGAGGTCTTGATGAAGTCGGCGCCGGCTGTCATCGCCAACCAGCTCGCCTTCCGCACCTGATCCAGGCCGCCCAGCTCCCCGGTCTCCAGGATCACCTTGAGGTGGCGATCCCCGACCGCCGCCTTGACGGCCCCTATCTCGTCGGCCACCTGGCCGTAGCGCCCGGACAGGAACGCGCCGCGATCGATCACCATGTCGACCTCGTCGGCGACCTCGGCCACCTCGCGCGCCTCCTCAACCTTGAGTTGGGCCGGGACCTGGCCACTGGGAAAGCCCGTCGCGACCGCGGCCACCAAGACTGGACTGCCGCGCAGCACGGAGGCCGCGTGGGGTGCCATGGCGGGATAGACACAGACCGCGGCCACCGACGGGATCGATGGGTCCCCCGGGTCGGGGCGCTGCGCCTTGGAGCACAGGACGTCGACTCGTCCCTCGGTGTCCGAGCCCTCCAGAGTGGTCAGGTCGGTGCACCGGATGGCCAGGTCGAGCGCCCACAGCTTGGCCGAGCGCTTGATGGAGCGGCCTGCGAACAGTCGAGCCCGTGCCTCCACCGCGACCTGGTCGACGCTCATCGTGGCCGCCGCTGGCGGCACGGCGACCGACGCGCGGCTCGAAGTCATCATCTCGCACCAACCATCTTATATCGCCGCCCGGGCGGGCGATCCGCCAGGTGGCCGCAGGGGCACCTCCCTACCGGCTCGGCCGGCGGTCTTGCCGGAGATGCCGGCCCCGGGCGCCTTGGAGTTGCACCAACACCAAAGCCCCCGGCGAGCCCGTGCCCGGGGAGCACGGCCAGCTGAGCGTCCCCGGGCAGCGGCGAGGCTCTGGAGCTAGACTGGACTCTCGATGAGTCCTCAGGAAGGGGAGTCTCTGCGGCCACCCAGTGCCGGGCCAAAGTCCACCCTTTCGGGAGGGCGCCCGCCCGGATGCGCCACCGCCAAAGCCGCCAGGGCCAGGGCCGACTCCAGCGCGGACGCGGCTGTCGCCCCCGCCAGCCAGCCCGCCAGCCAGCCCGCCGCGAAAGCATCACCGGCGCCGGTGGTATCGGTGACGGCGGCCGGCACCGCGGGAAGACGGCGCCGGCGACGGCCGCTCCCCCACATGGCTCCGCCCTCGCCGAGGCTGAGCACGACCTCCTGGTAGTCAGTCAGGAGCTCCGTGATCATCGCCGCGGGCTTCCCCTGGCCGGTCAGAACCTCCGCTTCGTCCAGGTTCGGCAGCAGGACCTGGGCACCCCGTGTCCAGTCGCGGAAAATCCCTTTGCCCACGCGGCGCAGCGGTCCTCTCGAACTCGGATCGATGGAGATCGTCATCTCCACGGCCCGAGCCAACTCCAGGGCGGCCAGCCCAGCCGCCCTGGTCTGCCCGTCCAGCAGCACGTAACCAGACAGATGGAGATGGCAGCCACGCCGGAAGAGATCTCGGGGCAGGTGCTCCGGTCGCAGCCCCATCGCCGCGCCTCGGCTGGTGACCATGGACCGCTGCCCGCCGGCCGTGACGATCGCCACCACGACACCGGTTGGCTGCCCGGGCAACACCTGGACGGCTGGCAATACCCCCCGCCTTCGGAGATCCTCGACCTGAACCGATCCCAGCAGGTCGTCCCCGACCGTGCCGATGAACGCGGTGCCGACTCCCAGCGCCGCCAGCCACGCGGCCGCGTTGGCGGCGGAGCCGCCCGGACCGATCGTGATGGTCGCGGGGGTGTCGCTGGCCTCTTCGAAAGGCGAAGCCAAGAGGGCCGAGACATCGGCCAGCGCATCACCAACCACCACCACCCGCGCTCGCCTGCCAACCCCAACGCCCAGGGCGGGGCCCGGTGCCCCAAACTCGCCGGCCGCCCGTGGCGCCCTGGCTGGTCCGTCCCGTTCCAGAGAAGGGCCCATCAGCCATCGGCCAGGGCCCGGGCCACCTGGGCGGCGAGACGGGCGTTGCCCAAGACCAACGCCCGGTTGACCCGGACGCTCTCCCCTCCGGTGGCGCGCTCCAGATGGTTGAGCAGGAATGGGGTCACGGCCTTGCCGCGAATTCCTTGCGCCTCCAGCTGGCCGAGGGCCTCCGCCAGCAGCTCAGCATGCCAGGCCGGATCGAGCTGCTGGCTGGGATCGATGGGATTGGCCAAGAGGATTCCCCCCGGGTGGGCGCCGAGCGCCCTCATGGCGCGGAAAACTGCCGCCGCGGCCTCCGGGTCGGGCACCGACCAGTCCAGGCGGTGGCCGGAGTCCGAAATCAGGAAGCCTGGAAACTGCTGGGTGCGATATCCCAGGACCGGCACCCCCAGTGTCTCCAACTCCTCCAGGGTGGCGGCGACATCCAGCACCGACTTCACCCCGGCGGCGACCACCAGCACCGGCTCGCGTTGCAGGGCAACGAGGTCGGCCGAGACGTCCCAGCTCTCGCGCGCCCCTCGGTGAACCCCGCCCAGACCCCCGGTGGCCATCACTCGAATCCCGGCCGCGGCCGCCAGCGCCAGGGTGCCCGCCACCGTGGTCGACCCGTCCACTCGCTTGGCCATGGCGATGCCGAGATCTCGGCCCGACAGCTTGGCGACATCAGGCCGCGTCGCCAGGTGGGTGAGCTCCCCATCAGTGAGTCCGACGGTGGGAAATCCGGACAACACCCCGACGGTGGCCGGGATGGCGCCCCCGGCTCTCACCGCGGCCTCGATCTCCCGAGCCACGGTGAGATTGAGGGGTCGGGGCAGCCCGTGGGCGACGATGGCCGTCTCCAGCGCGACCACCGGACTCCCCGCCCGCAGCGCCTCTTCCACCTCGGGACTCAGACGCAGGCAGTCCCGGCGGAGCGTGGACGCGGAGTCAGCCATGCACCTACGATACCGAGGCGCTTGCGGGCCTTGCCCCGCCGCCAGTTCCGATCAAGGAGAAGTCCGATGACAGGGGAGGTGCCGGCCGACTGGGAGCAACTCCACCTCTCGGCTCAGGTCGCCACCGGGCGCGCCCGCGCGACCTGGTCCAATCTCGGAGTCGGCGCGGCCGGGCGAGCCGAGCCGGATTCGCTCCTGACCAGCTGCCCGGTCGAGCGCACATCCTTCGAACGGTTTCCGGACGCCGGGTGCGGGCGGGGCTCAGCCCTGCCGGCAGCGGGAGCACAGCTGCTCCTGGGTGTCGGCATACTTCCGCTCACTCTCGGCGGA
The DNA here is from genome assembly GCA_021817025.1 of bacterium. The sequence continues at coordinate 7,665 of JAKAWF010000059.1, read as the reverse complement.
CGCCGCTCCCAACTCCTGCCGGCAGACGCGGGGCCCGAACCGCCGGCGGGCGGCCGGGAGGGGTCGGCTCCGATTCCGGCGGGCGAGCCCCTGGCCGGCGCCATTGGCGCTGGGGAGCCGTCGCGGTGCCCCCCGTGAGGTCCGCGGACTCGCCGTTGCGCGCAGTCGAGTTGATCCGGGCCAAGCGGGAGGGGCATGCCCTCGATGCCGCCGCCATCGACCAGCTGTTCTCAAGCTACCTGCGGCACGAGGTTGGAGACGAGCAGATGTCCGCGCTCCTGATGGCGATCTGCTGGCGGGGGATGACCGCTCCCGAGGTCGCCGCCTGGACCGGTGCCATGGTGAGGTCCGGAGCCCGGCTCGATCTCTCGAGCCTGAGCTCCCCCACGGTTGACAAGCACTCGACCGGCGGCGTTGGGGACAAGGTCTCGCTCATCCTGGCACCCCTGGTGGCCGCCTGCGGAGCCGCGGTTCCCCAGATGTCCGGCCGCGGTCTCGGCCACACCGGGGGCACTCTCGACAAGCTGGAGGTGATCCCGGGCTGGAGGTCCGATCTGACCGCGGACGAAATGCTCCACATCCTCGCCGAGGTGGGTTGTGTCATCTGCTCCTCCAGCCCGGAGCTGGCGCCCGCCGACCGTCGTCTGTACGCGTTGCGCGACGTGACCGGGACCGTGGAGTCGATACCTCTAATAGCCAGTTCGATCATGTCCAAGAAGGTGGCTGAAGGAACTGGAGCGCTGCTGCTGGACGTCAAGGTGGGCAGTGGGGCCTTCATGCCCGACCACGACTCCGCCCGAACCCTGGCCCAGACGATGATGGAACTCGGTGAGGCCTACGGGGTGCGCACCTCGGCGCTTCTAACCGCCATGGATGCGCCCCTGGGCCGGGCGGTCGGCAATGCGGTTGAGGTGGTCGAAGCTCTGGATGTCCTCCGGGGCGGCGGCCCGGGCGACGTGCGCGAGCTGGTCCTCGCCGAGGCCAAGGAGATGCTCGCCCTGGCGGGCACGGCGGCCGACCCGGCAGTGGCTCTTGACGATGGCAGAGCCATGGAGCGCTTCCGGGCGATGGTGTCAGCTCAGGGTGGAGACCCCGACGCCCCACTGCCCGTGGGGGCGACGCTCGCCACCTTGCGGGCGGAGCAGAGCGGCTTCCTGCACCGGCTGGACGCCAGGGCCATCGGCGTGTGTGTCTGGCGCCTCGGGGCTGGACGCTCGCGCGCCGGTGAGCCCGTCTCAGCGACCGCGGGAGTCCTCTGCTTGGCCAAACCCGGTGAGATGGTGGAGGTCGGGCAGCCGATTCTGGACCTGGTCGGGGACGACCCCACCAGACTGGGCGCGGCCATGGAGGCCCTGCTGGGCGCCATCGACATTGGGGACGATCCCGGGCCCGCCCCCCCCCTTGTCCTGGAGCGGCTGGGACGGCCGTCCCAGCACCCACTCTGACCGTCCCCAACCCTGAAGAGAAGGACCGCGCTGGCGGCGGGCCCGCGATCCGGGCCCAGGGTGAGCCGCCGTCGGCTGGATGCCCGGCCTGCCGATCGAGTCAGGGCCGCGCCCTCGGCGCAGGCGCGGCGAGGGCGCCCGGCAGCGCCTCGAGACCGAGTGCCATCGAGCCCGCATCGGCGGTCCGTCGCTACGGCCGGCCGGTGCCCGACGTCGGCCCTCGGCACCCCTCACGAGGGGCGTCCCGGCCGACGGGGCAGCCGCAGCCCCGGGACCAGGAAGGGGACGTCCAGACGGTACTGACGGTAGGCGGCCCCGTGATGGCGCATGAGGGTCCGCTCCTCGAACAAAGAGAGGATGACGGCGACCAGGGCCAGGCCCGCCAGCACCGCGATGGTGCCGGGGGACGGCTCCTTGAGCAGCCCCACGCCGGCGAGCAGGCACAGGGCCCCCAGCAGCAGCGGGTGGCGGCAGAGGGCGTACGGGCCCCCGGAGAGCAGCGGGAAGGATTCGTGGAGTCCTGCCCCGCTCCCTCCGGAGGAGAGCTGGGAGGTACGCCTAGCCTCGCCCCGAGCCATCTGCGCCCAGATGAACACAGCCGCGCCGGTGCCGGCGAGGAGGGCACCCAGCGCCATCCTGATCGCGGGGGTGGGCACTGGCAGTCATGCCCTCGCGCGGGCCCGCCCGGCGCGGGGCAAGCAGGAGGCGCGCTGGGAGCGGCGCGCGCGGACTGATCGCCCACCTTCTGGGGTCCAGCCCCGGACAGAGTTCGGTCCAGCCCCCGTGGCTGCGGGGGGTGGGACGCGGGCCGGCGGGGCTGGGAGAGGCGCGCTCAAGAGATGGGAACGGAGCCGGCCCGAGCCGGCGCGACCGTGGGCGGGAGAGCTCCCCGCCTCTCCCGCCCGGCCTCCGCAGTCTCCCCCGGGGTCACTCCGCGGTGGGTAGCAGCTGCTGCTGGCTCGGCGCCGGCTGCTGCCGGATGCCCACGAAAGCCAGGTAGAGGATCCCCGAGGTCAGCCCGCCCGTGAAGAAGCCGTAGTTCGACAGCTGGGTCAGGACACCTATGTTTATCCCCCAGCCCAAGTTGAGGATGAAACCGGCGAAGGCGACCACGAAGCCGATCAAGGTGGCGTTGACCCCGGCCCAGTTGATGCCGTTGCGGTAGAAGTAGGCCCCCTGCGGGTCGTCACTGTAGAGGTCGCTCAGGCGCAGCTCCCGGCGCCGGTAGATCCAGTAGTCGGCGATGATCACCGCGGCGATGGTCCCGAGCCCCGCGCTCACCCCGCCCAGCCAGGTGAAGATGTAGGCATGAGGGTCGGACAGCAGCCGCCACGGCTGCAGCACGATGCCGAGGACGCCGGTGATCACGGCGCCACGGCGGAAGGTGATGTAGCGGGGGAGCGCGTTGCTGAAGTCATTGGCCGGCGAGACCGTGTTGGCCGCGACGTTCACCGAGATGGTGGCGATGACCGCCATCAGGGCCGCGATCACCAACACCACCAGCCGGGTCGCGTAGCCAGCCGGCGCGACGGCCCGGCCGACCAGGGCCAGGGGGTTCCAGATGGCGCTGCCGTAGATGACCACGGTGGCGGAGGTGATCATCACCCCGATCCCCGCGAAGACCGTCATGGTGATCGGCAGGGCGGTGGACTGGCCGACGATTTGGGCCCGCTGGGAGCGGCTGAAGCGGGTGAAGTCAGGCATGTTGAGGGACAGGGTGGACCAGTACCCGATCATCGCGACCACCCCGGCGGCGTAGACGGCGAAGGGCAGGGACTTGCCGGGCGTGTGCATGATGGGGCCCAGCCCGCCCGCGGCGTGCAGGGCCCACGCCAGCAGCACCAGCGCTCCGACCAGGACGATCGGGGCGGCCCAGTTCTCGAAGAGGCGGATGGCGTTCATGCCGCGCAGGATCAGCAGCATCTGAACGCCCCAGAAGATCAAGAAGCTGATCCACAGGGTGGCGGGAAAACCCCAGAGCATGCCCACCTTGCCCCAGCCGCTCCAGATCGCGGTCAGCAGGAGCTGGACCGCTCCGCCACCGATCCAACTCTGGATCCCGAACCAGCCACAGGCCACCAGGGCACGGGTGATGGCTGGGAGGTTCGACCCCCGGACCCCGTAGGCCGCCCTTGCCAGGACCGGGAACGGGATGCCGTACCTGGTGCCCGCATGCGAATTGAGGAGCATGGGCACCAGCACGATGAGGTTGCCGATGGCCACCAGACCGATCGCCTGCCACCACGCCATCCCCAGGGCGATGAAGCCTGAGGCCAGCAGATAGGTGGGGATGCAATGGGCCATTCCGATCCACAAAGCGGCGTAGTTGTACGTGTTCCAGGTGCGTTTGGAGATCGGCACGGGAGCCAAGTCGCGGTTGTAGAAGCGGCTGTCGGCGATGGCCGCGTGGGCACTGTCCGCCAACTCGACCCGCCCATCCGCATGGACAACCTGCGCGCTTGTCGAAGCCATCAGCGTCTCCCCCCGTGACCGGCTCTCAGGCCTGGCGACCTGCACTGCGCCATATGGTAAGGGCGGACCAGCGGATGTCAAGTGCTCGGCCCACATTCTTGTCCCACACCCAATCCGATGCTCCCCGTTGACCTTCTCGGTGTCCTCCTGCTACAACACGTAGGGTGTCCGACAGCGGCAATGACAGCGAGGCGACGCGCCGATCGCTCCGTCCCGCCGACCTGGCCCCCGAGACGGCGGCGCGAGTGCGGGCCAGTGTCGCGCGACAGACGCTCCTCAGTACCCTTGGAGTAACCATCGAATCGCTTGCGGCTGGATACGTCGAACTCGGGTTGGCGAACCGATCAGATCTCAAGCAGCAGCACGGTTTCGTGCACGCGGGAGCCATCACCACGATCGCGGACTCGGCGTGTGGCTACGCGGCCTACACCCTGTTCCCCGAAGACCGTGACGTCCTTACGGTTGATTTTTCCATGAACCTTGTCGCCCCGGCGATGCAGCCAGCGTTCCTTGCCGTCGGCAGCGTGGTCAGGCCCGGCCGTACGATAACGATCTGCCGCGGCGAGGTCTACGGGATCGAGCCAGATGGCCAGCGGTCGCTCGTCGCACTGATCCAGGCCACGCTCATGGCGGTGACCCGCATGTCACCTTCCTGACGTGCCCACATGGTGTCGTTGACGGGCCTTGCTGTTGCCACCAGGATCGCTCGGCTGTCTGGCCGTCCCTGGCTGTCTGCGCGGCTCGCGGTGCTCGTCGGAGTGGCCGCGACAATGTCCGGCTTCCGGTCCGTGGCTTGCCAACGCGACGGCCGCCGTGCCCGCTGGCTGGCACTGATATGGAAAACCATTATCCATGAAGCCCCGTCCGCGAGGGCAGGGATGTTCACGAACTGGACTCCTCATGTCCGGGCTTGCTATGCCAGCTCCGCGGTGGCCCCAAGTTGGGTCAGGAACTCCCCCAGCAGCCGTCCGAGCTCGGAGGCGGAGTTCCTCCCGACCTCCAGCACCTCGTCGGCGTTCACCGGCTGTGGCGACAGCCCGGCGGCCAGATTGGTGACCAGCGAGAGGCCCAGCACCCGCGCCCCCAGGTGGTGAGCTGCGATGGCCTCCAGAACGGTGGACATGCCGACCAGGTCCGCCCCCATCCCCGCCAGCATCGAGACCTCCGCAGGCGTCTCGAACTGGGGACCCAGGACGCCGGCGTACGTCACCTCCCGGATGGACGGCTCTATCTCGCGCAGCCGCCGGCGCAGGTCCCGGTCGTAGAGGCTGGCCACCTCCAGGAAACGGCCGACATGCGGAGGAGGTGGCAGAGCTCCCAGCAGCGGGGAGGTGCCGGTCAGGTTCAGATGGTCAGCGATCATGGTCACCCGCCCGACCGGCAGATCCGTCCGCAGCGCCCCCGCCGCGTTGCAGAGCACGACGACTCGCGCCCCGGCCAGGACCGCCGCGCGAACTCCGTGGACCACCGTGGCCGCGGGGTGGCCCTCGTAGAGGTGGACTCTGCCTGACAGGACCAGGATCAGGCTCCGCCCCAGCCGGTGGGCTCTCACCGCACCGCGGTGCCCGGGGGCGCTGGGCGCCGGGAACCCGGGCAATGAGTCAGTGGCGACCTCCACCACCACCTCCCCAAAGTGGCTTTCCGCGTCGCCCCAGCCGGAGCCCAGGACGACCACCGCCGCGGGGACCCGCGGCAGACGCTGGCGCAGGGCAAAGGCGGCTTCCGCAGCGAGCTGGTAGGGCTGCGTCGCCTCCCTCACTGATCGGCCACCGCGGTCATCAGATGGGGGCCACTACTCACGCTGGTAGGGGATCCCGTCAGCTCCTGGTGGGCGCACGCGACCAACCAGGCCGGCCACGGCCAGGATCGTCACCACATAGGGGACCATGAGCAGGAAGGGTGAGGGGATGGGGACGTTCAGCACCGCAAAGGTGCTCTGCAGGGAGTCCGCGAAGCCGAAAAGGATCGCCGCCGCCGCCGCCCACAGCGGCTTCCAGCGACCGAAGATCATCGCCGCCAGGGCGATGAAGCCCAACCCCGAGGACATATCAGCGGTGAACTGACCGGTGGAACCGATGGAGAGGGCGGCGCCGCCCAAACCGCCGATGGCCCCCCCCAGGATGACATTGCGGTAGCGGATGAAGACGACCGAGATGCCCATGGTGTCGGCGGCGCCCGGATGTTCGCCGACCGCGCGCACGCGCAGTCCCCAACGGGTGTGGAAGAGGGCCACGTGGATCACCACCAGCAGCCCCACCGCCAGGTAGAGGAACACGTTCTGGTCGAAGAGGATTGGGCCCAACAACGGGATCCTGTCCAGCAGCGGGATCGGGAAGTTGCCGAACACCTGGGGGCTGTTGAGCGCCGCCTGATTGGGCGTGAGCACCTGCAGGTCCAGGAAGCTGGTGAGGCCGGTGGCGAAGGTGATGATCACGAAGCCGACGATGATCTGGTCCGCCTGGTAGCGCAGGCACAGGAATGCCAGCAGCGCTCCCAGCAGCGCCCCCGCCCCCGCCCCCGCCAGCATCCCCAGCCACAGGTCACCGGTCAGCGACCCGATCATGGCCCCCAGAAAGGCCCCCGCCAGGAGCTGGCCCTCGATGGCGATGTTGATCACTCCCGAACGCTCGCACATCAAGCCCGAGAGGGCTCCGAAGATCAGCGGGACCGAGTCTATGAGGGTGTTGACGAGCATCCCCTCGAAGCTCATCTCACCGCCGCGAGCCGCCCAGATCATCACCGCCATGCCAAGCGCAGCCAGCCCCAAGGAGAACAGGACGTAGGAGGCTCGCCCGCGGGGCCGGAGCAGGAGCCAGGCACCCAGCCCGGCGCACACTGCCTCGAGACCGGCGGTCGTCACCCTCACCGGCAGCACCACCAGGGGCATCGCCGCGGCGGGGGCGGCGTTCATGTTCAATCGCGCCACCACCCCGGGGCCGACCGGCAGCGTCAACACCCAGACCGCGCCGACGGCCAGGCCCAGCAGCACCACTCCCAGCCACGCTCGCCTGCGGTTGGCCCCCGCCATGACCGCGGGGCCCCAGGCTCGCCACCGAGCCCCGCTCATCCTCCCCACCCCTGCGAGATGAGGCGAAGCCCGCCCCCGGAGGTGCGGATCCGGTAGATCGCCCGGATCAGGGCCGGGGCGGCTATGAAGAAGACGATCACCGCCTCGATCACCTGCACCAGCTCAATGGGGACGCTGGTCGACGCCTGCATCTGCAACCCGCCCGCCTGGAAGGCTCCGAAGAGGAGCGCGGCCAGGGCCACCCCCCCCGGCCGAGCGCGTCCCAGCAGGGCCACGATGATCGCCGTGAAGCCGATCGTGACGCCGTAGTTCGGCACCAGCTGGTTGGAGACACCCAGGATCTGGACGGCCCCGGCCAGACCGCACAGGCCACCCGCCAGGATGAAGACCACGGTGATGGTCCCCGGAAGGCTGACTCCGGCGGCCCGGGCGGCGCCCTGGCTCGCGCCCAGCATGCGGATGCGGAATCCCAGGGTGGTGCGCCGCAGCAGCAGGGCGACGCCCACCACCGCCAGCGCGGCCAGGACTATGCCGGCGTTCACCCGCAATCCAGCCCCGGCCAGAAGCGGTAGCTGCGCCGAGGGCAGGGTGGGCCGGGAGATGGCGTTGGCGTGCCCGGGGGGAAGGAATACCGGCAGGCCGAGGAGGTAGACCAGCAGGTTGAGGGCGACATAGTTCAGCATGATGGTGACGATCACCTCATTGGCACCGGTGCGGAGA
>JAKAWF010000534.1 GCA_021817025.1 bacterium | reverse complement strand
CCGACTGGGAGCGCCGACCCGACTCCCCGCGGAGTCATTCACCACGGCGCCACCGTCGACTCCGCGGGCCCGCACCTCGCCATCGCCGCTCGCCGGCAGCCGGCCGGTGCGGTGGGGGGTCAGGAGACTCGACGAGGCTGAGAACGCTGCCCAGCGCCGGCCGAGGAGAAGCAGGTGAGTGGTACGGCTGCCGGCTCGGCGCCGGACGAGGAGCTGGCGGTCCAAATCGTCGACGTCTTCCTGCGCGACGGCCTCCAGGCGCTGGGTCGGGGCGAAGCGGCAGGTCGCTTCCCGACCAGCGTGAAGCTGGAGATCCTCACCGCCCTGGAGGGAGCGGGTGTGTCAGAGGTCGAACTCACCGGCTTTGTTCACCCGGAGGTGATCCCGGTGCTCGGCGACGCCGAGGAGGTGGCCAGACTCGCCATGACGGCGCCGCGGACCGCGCGTGTCCGAGCCCTGGTTCCGAATCTCCGCGGCGCAGAGCGTGCCCTGAGCGTCGGGATCCCCAAGCTCGCCGCCCTGGTGGCGGCGAGTCCGACCTATCAGCGGCTGAATTCCAACATGTCGATCGAAGAGGGGCTCATTGACATCGAGCGGATCGCGGCGCTCGCGGAGCGCGCGGGGGCACAGGTGGCGGCCAGCGTGGCCATCAGTTTCATCTGCCCGTACGAGGGCCTCGTCCCCGAAGCCAGGCTGCTGGAGATGGTGAGCCGGCTGGCTCAAATCGGCATCAGGGAGGTCTGGTTGGCGGACAGTGTCGGTCTGGCCTGGCCCGCACTGGTCCGAGATCGGCTCCAAAAGCTGAGGGCCAGTGAACCGGGGCTCACCTTCGGTCTCCACCTGCACAGCCTGGCGGGGCTCGCGCTGGCGAACGCGTGGGCCGCGGTGGAAGCCGGCGTCCGGCACTTCGACGGCGCGGTGGGCGGCGTGGGCGCTGGCATCGCCATGCCAGTGGAGTCGCTGGCGCTCGGCAACGTCGCCACCGAGGACCTGAACTACTTGTTCGGCCAGACCGGCTTCAGGACCGGGATCGACCAGGAGGCGGTGGCGGCGCTCGGCGCCCGCGTGCGCGGGCTGGCTGGCGGGGGCAGCAGCCACGCGGCCCAGTTCGTGAGCCTGGAGCGGTTCCTCCAGCAGAGTCGGGCCGCCCTGCCAGCCCTCGAGGCGGATCGGCCGGGACGAGCCCGGCGAGTTCAGGGAGGAGCCAGGTGAGCGTCGGCGACACACCCGGGGTGCATGAGTTGCCCTTGGCAGGTATACGGGTCCTGGATCTTGCCACCATGATGGCGGCACCGGCAACGGCGGGGTATCTCGCTGAGTTCGGGGCCGACGTGATCAAGGTGGAGAAGCCCCGAGAGGGAGATCCGCAGCGGCAGTGGGGTACCCGCAAAGACGGGGAGGCTTTGTACTGGAAGTCGCTCAGTCGCAACAAGCGATCATTGACTCTTGATCTGCGCCTACCGGACGGCGCGGAGATTCTCAAGCGTCTGGTGGCGACTGCCGACGTGGTGGTCGCCAACTTTCGACCCGGCACCTTGGAGAGATGGGGGCTGGGATACGAAACCCTGGCGCTTGTCAACCCGGGCCTGGTGATGCTCGAGGTCTCCGGGTTCGGTCGCGAGGGAGCGCTGGCGGGGCGTCCGGGATTCGGCACCCTGGCCGAGGCGCGGTCCGGTTTCGCCCACCTGAACGGTGAAGCCGACGGCCCACCGACCTTGCCCAACATGGGGCTGGCGGACCAGTTCTCCGGTGTTATGGGAGCGTTTGCCGTGATGCTCGCGCTGTATCACCGCGATCGGTCCGACGGCCGGGGACAGCGAGTCGACCTGTCCCTGTGCGACCCGATCCTGCGGCTGATCGAGCCCTCACTGCTGGACTGGGATCAGCTGGGGATAGCGGGTCGGCGCACCGGTAGCCGCAGCGTGCACGTGGCTCCCCGCAACGTTTACAGGTGTGGGGACGGTCGCTGGGTGGCCCTGTCCGCGAGCACGCCGGCCACCCTGCGCAGGGTGTTCGCAGCCATGGGCCGCCCCGAGCTGGCGGACGATCCCCGCTTCTGCGACAACGCCGCGCGCCTCGAGAATGTGGACGAGCTCGATGGCCTGATAGGCGCCTGGATGGGGACCCGGCCAGCCGCGGAGGTGATCGAGACCATGGAGAAGGCTGAGGCGGCGGTGGGACCGGTTCACGACATTCCCGACATCTTCGCTGACGAGAGCGTGGCGGACCGGGCCGCTCTGGTGACGGTGACCGACCCCGACCTGGGCGCGATGCGACTGGTCAACGTGGTGCCCAGGCTCAGCCGGACTCCGGGCACGGTCCGAAGCACAGGTCCAAGGCTGGGTGAGCACACGGCCGAGATCCTGTCGGAGCTCGGCATGGTCGACAGGCTTGAGGAGCTCACGGAGAAGGGAGTAATTTGACCAGCAGCTTGGGCACGGCCTCGGCCACGGGCGGGGGGAGGGCCCGGACCCGTGCTGAGGCCCCTTGGGCAACACTGCCGCTGGGATGGCCGTGCGGTCCCCTGGGAAGCCCTTGATCGACTGGCGCTGGCACGCCTGATGGACGTCTTCATGACCCAGCCCGGTCGGGGAGCGCCGGGGCAGTACGGGCGGCGACCACTGGTGGCGCACGCTCCGGCTCGGCCGATCCCCCAAGCCACAACCTGCCAGGGTGGCTGACCGTGATCGAGCACGCGGTCCGGGTCCATCCCAGCACTGACCGGCTGGCACGGGAGGACCAGCTCGCGTG
>JAKAWF010000533.1 GCA_021817025.1 bacterium | reverse complement strand
CACCAACTCCTCGACTTCGGCTGGCGTGCTCCCCAGCGGCTTTTCGCAGAGCACAACGCGCTTTTGCTCCAGGGCCGCCCTGGTCCACTGCCGGTGCAGACTATTAGGCAGGGCGACATAAACCGCGTCGACGTCCGGCCTGGCGATCGCCTCCGAGTAGGAACAGGGCTCAGCCCGCAGCTGGTTGGCGGCCGCGAATGCACGCGCCGATTCCAGGCGTCGGCTGCCGATCGCGACCACCACCCCGTTGGCCCGGCCCAGGGCGGGCAGGAAGTTCCAGCGGGCGATGTTGGCGGTCCCCAGCACGGCCCAGCGCACCGGTGGAAACTCAGGCGGAAGGGGTTGCGCCCCGGCGGTCACCGCGGCCTCCTGATTCCGATCGTCAGCAGATCCGCCAGGTTGACGCCATCCGTCACTACCGGTTGCAGCTGCTGCTGGCGGCCCGAGGCCAGGATGGTGACCCCCGGCCCGTGCCCGGGCCAGCGGCTGGCCCCAGTCGTAATCACGCCGATCACTACCGAGCCGGGACGATAGCCGGTGTTGAAGCGGGCGTCCCAGTCGACGACCGCCACCAGGTCCCCGAGCCTGAACCGCCGCTGGGACTCACCGGCTCTCGACGCGGTTTCGAGCTGAAGGCAGACCGACGTGGCGGCGCTCACCCTGCCACTTCCGATCCCCATCGCCTGGGGTGGAAGCTCCGCCACGACCGGGAACTCAAGTGCCCCCGCCGAGTTCAGCTTGAGGTCGAGCGCATCCCAGAGGTGCGGCGAGGTGGCGTGGAAGTCGACCGCGCCCAGGCCAGCGGGTTTGAGCCCGACCCCCAAAGCGTGAACCACCACTTGGTCACCGGGGCACATTTCTCTCATGGCCCCCTCCTCGAAGTCGATCAGGACGTGCTGGAAGCACGAGAACTCCTCATGGCGACCCGTCACCAGCCCCTCCGCTCCCGCGGCGGATCCACTCACAACGAGCGCCCGGTTTCCCACGCAGCTGAAGGTGGAGAGGGCCTGATTGGCCGCCGGCACAGGGTTGGCGATGCTCACCCCGGGCTGGACCTGATCCGCGGCAAAGTCGCAGACCCCCATCCCGACCAGCACGTTGTAATGGACTCCCCCGGGACCGACCGGCACGAACGCCTCCCCGTCGCGGGTCGTGAGATACACGGATTGAGGCAGGTACGGGTTGGTCACCTCACCCACAACCCGGGTCTCCACCAAGCGGTCGAGATTGGCGGCGACGTTCATTGCGGCAGCTCCAAGAGGTCACCCAGGTTGGAGCGCTGAGTGAGCCGGCCCCGCAGCCGCGGCCCGGGTCCGGTCAGCAGGGTCACCACCCCCACACCATGGCCGGGAGTCGGCCCGAGAGCGTGGACCACCACGCCGACTGAGGTCCAGCCCGGCCGGTAGCAGCGACCGAAGCGATGATCCTGGTCCCGCATGGAAACCAGATCACCCAGCCGCAGGCCGCCCAACCCCAACCGTTCGACCACGTCGGGATGGTGCAGCATGACATCGCAGTTGGCCCACTCCGAGCTCATCCCGATGCCGGCGCCCATCACCTCGGCGGGCAGCTCGGCCACCACGGCGACCTCGAGGCCGCCGTCTGCATGTGCATCGAGCGGCAGTCTGGCCAGCAGCTCCGGGCTGAGGTTGCGAGCGATCACCTGGGGGTGGTCCTCAAGGAGCAACCCCTGGCCACAGGTCTCCACCAGCAGACGATCGCCCGGACTCAGCCGGGAGAGAGGGCCGGGAGCGAAGTCCACCAGCAGGTAGGCGTGCTTGCCGGTCACCACGCCCCAGGCCCCGGTGGCCGCGCCCGAGATCACCCGCACTCGGTTACCGAGGCAGGCCATCACCTGGAGCGCGAGGTGACTGCCGGGGTCACTGCCCTCAGCGGAAACCCCCGGCTCACCGTGGTCGCACTCCCAGCCGAAGGCACGGCTGCCCACCCGGAGATTCACGGTGACCCCCGACATCCCCGGGCGAATGATGGGAGTGTCGTCGTAGGCAACGGTGTATGAACCGCGTTGGGACGGGTGGCTGACAAGTGCCGCGGTTCCCACCCGGATCAAGGCCTCCTGGTTGCAGCGCACCATCAGTAGAGGCGACCCGGGTGAAGCACGTTGATGAGTTCATCCCCGTGCAGGTAGGCACGCAGGTTGGCAGCGAAGATGTCCACGATCGCCTGGTTCTCCCCCGCCACCGTGGAGGCCGAGTGGGGGCTGATGATGACATGTGGCAGGTCCCATAGGGGGCTGTCGCCGGGCAGGGGCTCGGTCGCGGCCACGTCCAAGGCGGCGCCTCCCAGGCGGGAGTCCGCCAGCGCTCGGATCAGCGCGGGCTCGTCCACCACCTGACCGCGGGCCAGGTTTATGACAATGGCGCTCGGCCGCAGGAGCTTGAGCCGGCGTGCATCGATGAGGCGATCTGTCTCTGGGGTGTGAGGACAGCTGAGCACCAGCACATCGGCCAGTTGCAGCCAGGGGTCGAGCTCTAAGTAGGAGTGCAGCTCATCCACCCCCAGGTCGGAGGCGGTCCTGCCATCCAGCGATCTCACCACCCCCACCGTGGTTGCTCCCAGAAAGGAGAGCAGTCTGGCTACCTCCCGGCCGATGCTGCCCAAACCGACGATGACAACGGTCTGACCGCGCACCAAGCGGCCTGCGCCACGGACCCAGAGGTGCCTGGCCTGGTTGTGAAGAGTGCCCTGCAGATCCCGGTTGAGGGCGATCAGCGACATAGCCGCAAATTCCGCCAGCGCGGGCCCGT
>JAKAWF010000532.1 GCA_021817025.1 bacterium | reverse complement strand
GTATTCCTGGGATGGGTGGCCAAGGCTGACGGCGGTGCAGCCGCCGTGGGCGCCAGCCCCAAGATGCCCAAGGCCGAGCAGCGGATGCTCGACGTGATCACTCGCGATGAGATCCAGCGGATGGAGAATGCCGCCAAGACCGAGCGCGACAAGCTGATCCTGCGGCTCCTCGCCGATTGCGGCCTGCGGCTGGGGGAGCTGCTCTCGCTTCGGGTCGAGGACCTCTTAGAGCCCCGGAGGGGGGAGTTCGCCCTCAAGGTTCGGGGCAAGGGGAGTAGGGACCGCCTGGTGCCGGTCGCGCCGCCCCTGTATCGGCGGCTCAAGCGCTACCTGTCCGGCCGCGGCGCGGACAGCCATGATCAGGTGTTCGTGGGGCTGAGGAAGGTAGCCGATGGCCGCTACGCGCCGGTCACCAAGAGCGGGGTCGAGCAGGCGGTCCGCGTGCTGGCCAAGGAGACCGGGATCGAGAAGCGGGTCTATCCCCATGTCCTCCGGCACAGCTTCGCCACCGAGTGGCTCCGGCGGGGCGGCAACATCATCTCCCTCCAGCGGATCCTCGGCCACTCCGACCTCTCGATGATCCAGGGGGTCTACAGCCACCTCGACTCCTCAGATGACTACCAGGCGGCCATGCGCGTGCTGCTCGGGCAAGACTGACCACGAGTCGGGGTGCCCTGATCTGAAGTGGGGTCCACCCTCGACACAGACTTGGGCTAAGCGGGTGCGCCCCAGAGCACGGACCCTACCTGGGCCGGGAGGGGCGCAGATTCACGTTCGGGATGTATTTTCCCGCTACTGTGTGACAAGGCCTGTAGCGGGTGAGCCCGCCCCGATCCGGCCCACGTGGCCTCCGGTCAGAGTTGCCTCCGAACACCGCGCGCCTCCGCCTGGTACCGATGGGCGTCTGGGCCTGACGCGCCTCATCGGAGTCCACCAAAGGCGCTCACCCGAGGCGCGATCTGGCAGCCATGGAGTGCGGGCCTCTCCGCACCAGCATGGCGTCGCGAAGGCAGCACACGAGTCGGCTGTTGACAGCCTCCACGAGCGGGCATCCGGCCGGAGCCGCCCGTTGGCCGCCTAATCGGCAGCGCGGGCGGCTCTACCGTCGCCGTGATCGGGGAGCGTCAGTCGACCGGCCTCGTGTGCCACCAGCGGGTTCGACGGTGGCCACCTCTCCGGGGTGGCCACCGTAGGCAGAGCGCCCAGGATGCGCACGTTGGTTAGGCTCGCGGAACTTCTGGCCAGGGCAGCCATTGCCAGGATCGAGTCGGCTTGGGTGACCAGCAGCTCCGTCCGGGCCGGCGAGGCACGGGCTCTGGTTTATCAACGGGCACCGCACGACCCATCAACGGCGGCGGCCCAGAGCACGTAGAACTCGGGAACGGCGTTCGCGGCGGGCATGAACTTCCACCCGCTAGGGAAGTTCCATTCCATGGCGTCCCACGCGGCCCTGACTGGTCTTCCGCTCCCCTTGGTGGCGAATACTGGGCCGCCACAGGGAAGGAATGCGCAAGCGGGTCATCGCGGGCCAGTGTGGCTGGGCGTCTCAGGGTCTGCAACTCTGCCACGTCCAAGTAATTGGCCTTCCAGCGCGCGACGGATGCGCAAGCGGTCGAGCGCACCAACCAGGACTCACGCTCCGGGCGGGCGGAGAGCCGCGTCCACGAGTGGTCGCTGTCGGTCATGGCGGCAACCGTAGCCCCAGTGAAGGCTTCGGGGAGGCCCGCCGCTTCGGTGAGACAGTGCTAGAACTGGGCGTCGAGGTCCAGACCTGTTTATCGCGGCCGCCGCGGACGAAGCGGACAGCGCCGTCCTCCACCACGACGTCGGCTTCGACCTGGCCGCCGAGGTCACCAGGCAGCCCAGAGCATGGGTGGGTCCCAAGGGCAGCGTTCCCTAACATTGCCATCGCACCCGGAAGACTGGCGCAGACCTCTCGGGCGGGGCGATGTCGAGGAGAAGCTTCGTGACCAGACTCAGCGGTCAGGACCTGACCGAGCGAGAGTACCGAACGACGGACCGGCTCTCGCAGCGTCGCCTCGACCGCACCGGATGGCTACGGGGCGAAGATGCGCGATTGCTGGCTTTGCAGGCGCTGGCCGCGATCGGTCCCTCACGAGTCCTCGATGCGGGGTGTGGCACCGGAGACTTCGCCGCCCTCATCGCAGCGCCAGAGGTTCTGTGCGTTGACTCATCTGAGGCCGCAGTGAGAGCCACCGAGGCCAAGGGGTTGACCGCCCAAGTCGCCGATGTCCAGGACCTCCCCTACCCCGACAGATACTTCGACGCGGTGGCCTGCAACTGGGTGCTGTACCACGTTCCCGACCGCCGCAAGGCCATTGCGGAGTTCGCGCGCGTGCTCACACCATCTGGACGGTTCGTTGGCTGCTACAACGCCCCGGATCACCTCGGCGCGCTGTGGTCAGCTCTTGCCCTCGGCGATGATCCGGACGACTTCAACTCGGCCAATGGACCCGGTGAGCTCGCGGAGTCCTTCGCCACCGTCGAGGTCAGGGAAGTGTGGGGCCAAGTGCTGTGGGAAGAGCGACAGGATCTGCAGACCTATCTCGACGCCTACTCCGAGTTGTACGGGCCGCTGAGCGCCCCCGACGTTTCCTACCCCTTCCAGGCGGCCCGCCACAACGTCGTCTTCGTTGCTGATCGACCACGTACGCAGGGCGCGAGACCGTAGGGGCGCCCGCCTGACGCGTGCCTGCAATCCGGAGCCAATGGGCCGCTTCCCGCCCCCACGGGAGCCAGGCAACCGGTGAAGC
>JAKAWF010000531.1 GCA_021817025.1 bacterium | reverse complement strand
CGCGATCCGGGATCAGGCGATCCAACTCCGCTGTCAACCCAGCGTCCGCCGCGGTCGTCTGGATCCTGGCCCACACCTGTTGAGCTGGCACCCAAGGTAGTCGGCGCTCAAATGGCACCAGAGTTGCCACAGGGCGGCGGTCCACCGTCACGACGATGCTCTCTCCGGCCTCCACCCTGCGGAGGATGGCCGAGGTTGTGGCGCGTAGCTCTCGAAGTGGGATCTGGGTCACGCCCGTAGTATATCGGCTACGGGAGCCAGTGGGGAAAGGGACGCTTTGGTGACCGCCTGTCCGACGCCTGCGACGTGGGCCTGGCGTGATGGCCTCTGGGGACAGGGGAAGAGGTGAAGACGATAGCCGAGCGTGCCGCTGGCCGGGTGAGCACTCTGGTTGGGGCCGACTGCGATCGCCACGAAGCTCTGCGGGCCCTGTGGAGCATTGAGGGGGCCGTCGGCGTCGCGCCGGGCACGGCTCCGGCCAGCCACGAATGACGAGTTGCGCCTCTAGCTGGCGGTGGCACTGACGGCGAAGGCGCTGACGCGTGAGACCGCCGATGCCATCACGATGGTGAGCGGGCTCTTCGCCTGGGGGAATGCCCCTGGACAGGCATCCGGCTACGTCCTCGTGGAGGCGTCGCTCACAGCTGGCCACAGGCACGTGGAGCAGGCATTAGCCCGGGCGGCCGACCTGGAGCGGGGCACCGGAGTCCCGACCCGAGCCGTGGTCGTCAGTGATCGGTGGCAAGCGATGCCGCTGAAGCGAGCAGCAAGGGCGAGTGGCATAGGCGCGGGTCCCACCAGCGCCATCGGGGCTCCACGTTCCCTGAGACCGTCCCTCAGGTATCCAACGGACGGGCACTCGCCTGCCGGCGAGCTGCCAATGGGAGGTGTGGGTGATCGCCAAGAATTGGGCGATTGGACAGCGTTTCGGTTCAAGGCGCGCCGGTCGGGCCTCTGCCAGGGCATGAGCGGCGATGAGTTCGTTGCCGAGGTGGAAGCAGCCGTTGTGGCCGTGCGCAAGCATCAACCGGCGATCCCATTGATGCTGCTGGAGGAGCTTCGGGCACGCACCCGGGCCGGGGCGTCGCGGCACGGCCTTTCCTACCAGACGTTGATCAAAGTGGTGTCTCAGAAGGGCCTGGACCGCGTGGCGCGGAGCGATCCTCGGTCCTGACATCGGGCCGGACATGAGCCGGATGGCTCGGCCCAGGCAGCCTCACTCATGCGTACTACAGTACGTTCTACAGACTCGGGCCTGGCAAGTTGCAGCCGTGGGACGTCTTGCGCGCTTCGCGGTTGATCAGGTCGATCTGGTGGTTGTCGCCATCGACCAGGGCGATCCAGGTGCGCTGGTGATCGGGGTCACGGCGCTCGGCCTCCGCGAAGATCTGCGCCACCACGGAGAACGCGTCGCCCACGACGCCGGCCGTCACCCACTTCGCCTTGGCTTTCGGGACGGTGGGGCCACCTCTTGGCAATCGGGTTGCCGCACAATCTGCTCTGGCGTCCGGGGAACCGGCGCGAGATCGTCGACGCAGCCGATCTCCGCCATCCGTTTGCGACTCCCCTTTCTCTCCCCTCGACAGGCGCGTCGTCAACTGCTGCCGGGTTTCGGCTCCGGCTTTGCGGGCGCCGTCTCGCAGTGCCTCTGGCCGCATCACGATCCCCTTGCTGTCGCAGAAGAGGACCAGCACATCGTCCAGAGGACGCGCCGCCCGGGAGCAGGCCCCGTGGTCGGCGTCGAAGTCAACGGCTGAGCGGATCGCCAGTTCCTCCACTTGGCGCTTGACAACCCGCACTCCAGTCGCCCGCTCGATGGCCGCTACCAACTTCTAGTGGGAGTCGCGGGCGACGTCGACTGCCACCCGCTTGCGGAGTCTATGAGAGTACCCCTCACGGGGCAGGGTCAGGCGTCCACCGGCAGGGTGGAGATTCGCTTCGCCGCACTTCGGGGAAGCCCTCCCGGTGACGTCCACCGCTCCGAAGCCGGTGGTCAGGGACCGCTGGTGGCCGGTCTCGACGTTGGCGAGTTCCACCCCAGCGGCATCCGCCACCTCCAGGCTGGGCGCGCGGTCAGCCCGCAGATCCAGGTGATCTTGGAGGAGACGGCGGATCAACTCGCGGCCCTGGGCCGCCAGCGCCGCCTCCAGATCGCCATGGGACACCGCGAGAGCGTCGTCGGCTTCCACGAGACTGAGTGTCGCTTCGAACTGTTCCCAGGCGGCGGCGGCCGCGTCCAGCTTGGCCCTGGCTGCTTGGTAGCGGGCGAGAGCGCGGCGGACCTCCGGGACATTGGCCTCGCTCAGATTCATGGTCTTGGTCCGGCCCTGCGTACTACAGGGCCGGGCGCTCATGGGGTTCCCCACGAGCGCAGTGGCAGTTGGACCTGCCGCAGCGTCGGCTCACGGTGAGCAGAATGCCGCGGAGCATTGATGGCGAGGGGGCAGAGCTGGATCGCGGGGGCATGTGCACCACCAATCTGTCGCTAGTTCACCTACAGAGGAAAGCCCGAGCCGCACTCGCCTGCTGAACCGGACCTGAGATCGGCCCCATCTGCCCGCTCCATGAGGCCAGGTAGCCACGGACTGCCAGGCGCCGCGACTGCACAAATTCCCGCCGCTAACGATGTAAGCGCCGTACCTCCACAGCACCCGAAGAAAATAGTATATTACCAGCCCGTGAAACTCAGACGCACGGCCGCCTCCTTCGCAGGCTTGGTCATCGCCTGCTCTGCAATGGTCACCCTGGCCACGCCCGTCTCCGCTCAATCGTCAACTCTCCTCGT
>JAKAWF010000530.1 GCA_021817025.1 bacterium | reverse complement strand
CGATGGGAGAGACGGTGGCACTCAATCTGGCTGGCCAGGTGACCACCCTGCTGCCGCTGGGCGAGCTGACCCGGGTGGTGCTGGCGGCACGCGAGACCGACGCCTCCTTCGGGGACGTGCTGGCCACGGTGACGGTCCAGGAGCTCATCTACGGACTGCTGCTGGTGGTGGTGGCGGTCCCCGGACTGTTCGAGTTCCACATCAGCCCGGTGATCCCGATTGCGGCAGCGGTCGTGGCCGCCGCCGCCATATCGGTGCTGACCCTGCCACCGTTGTTCCACGCGCTGCACACGGTGGGCGGGAAGATCCTGGGGGTGCGGCGGCTGCTGGGCCCCCTGGACGAGCTGCACGCGGAGACCGTGCAGCTGCTGCAGCGGCCCGACACCCTGGGTTGGTCGCTCATCGGGCTGGCCCAGGTCGCGGCCATGACCACGGTCTTCTGGCTGGTGGCGCAGGCTCTCGCTCCCGGGGCCCTGACCTGGCCGGAGGCGGCTTCGGTGTACGCGGTCGGCAGCATCAGCGGTGCGATCAGCCTGATTCCCGGCGGGCTGGGAGCCTCGGAGGCCACCCTGGCGGGGGTGCTCATCGTGGCCGGCCTGCCACCCGCGGTCGCGACCGCGGTCGCCTTGATGCAGCGGGCCGGCGGCCAGGGGGTGGCGACCGTGGCCGGGGCCTGGGCCTATCTCTACGCCAAGCGCAAGTACCACATCCGGCGGCTTCTCGGCTGAGCGCCGGACCAGCTTCTGCTCCCCGACGGAGCCTGCGTCCATCCGCTGGGCCGGCGCGGCGGCGGAAGGGGGAGGGGTCGCGGGCAGACGGTGCGCGCGCCCGGCCCGTCGAGGGAGCAAGGGGCATCGCGTCCGCGGCGCTCCTGGGCCGTTGCTGCCGAAGTGCCCCGGGAGATGGCCGGGGCGTACCGGTCAGAGGTGCACGGTGGGGATAGCCGACTTCCACGGTTCCATGTCGCCACGGGTCGTATCCGGGTTTGAGCCGCGCCGCCGGGCCAGCTCGCCAACCAGCCGCTGGAGGGGGATGATCGAGACGAACGGTCGCAGCAGGTAGCCGGTGGTGGCGAATCCCAGATCGGCGGGCTCTGTCCCGCAGGTGAGCACCAGGACCCCTAGCTTCTCGAGCAGCTCTCTGAGCTCAGGGGCTCGCCCGCCGTCGTCCCGCCCGGGCTGGATCAGGATCGCCGCCATTCTGGGGTCGAAGACCGCGGGGGTGCCGTGGAGGGCGAGCTCCTGCGACATCCCCTCGGCGTACAGGTAAGCCCCCTCCTTGAACTTCAGGGCAGCCTCGTCGGCAGTGATCTCGTCGATTCCGAAGCCCGTGATCAGGATGGGCTCGCGGTTGATGAGGCGGGGAGGGATACCGGTCGGAGGAGGCTGGGCCAGGGTCTCGCGCATGGCGGTGGGAATCTGCGTCAGGTGGTCCGCGAAGTCGCGGTCCTGCAGAGAGGTCGCGACCAGGCGTCCCAGCACGGCCAGGGCGGTGACGTAGGAGACCGTGTGGGTGCTGGCGCTCTCGTCGGGGCAGGTCCGCAAGACGAATTCGGCCCGCGGATGAGGGGCTCCCAGGCCGGTCACCAGGATCGTCGTGGCTCCGGCGGCACCGGCCCTGGCCAGGAGCTCGTTGGGGAAGCGCTTGGTGCCCCGATGGGAGACCACCACCAACTGGTCCTGGGGTCGGAACCGCCCATGCAGCGCCAGCTCGTGGGCCTCGACGGCCAACGGGCGCAGGGTTCCCCCGGACAGCTCGGCCACCCAGTAGGCGGCGACCCGGCAGGCGTGCAGCGACGTCCCGATTCCCGAGAACAGGATGGGGCGGGAAGGGTCAAGCCGGACCTCCATCTCCGCACCCATCGCCGCCGCCACCGCGTCCGCCTGGGACTTCACTTGGTCGTCGAATGCGAAGTGTGCCAGCGTCATCAGCTCCCCCGATGGATGAATCCCAGTGGCCCGCCGGGGCTCACGGCTTCGGGCAGGGCGTCAGTATAGGAGGCCTCGATACCGACTGCGTTGGAGATTGCGCTCGCTCCGCTCATGCCCGAATTGCCAGAAGTAGAGGCGCTCGCCACGGCGCTGACCGTCCGCCTGGGCGGCCGGGTCGTCACCCGGTGCCAGCTGTTCTCCTTCGCCGCCTTGAAGACCGTCGATCCGAAGCTGGCGGACCTCGAGAGCCGCCGAGTGGCGCGAGTCGCCCGCTTCGGCAAGCAGTTGGGGATCGACTTCGGAGATCTCTGGTTGGTGATCCACCTCGCCCGGGGCGGGTGGCTCCGGACGGCGGCGCCAACCGCCGTCGGGCCCACTCGCCGGTCGGGAGCCGCCCTGCGCCTCCTGCTTGCCCCAGACCTTGGGGTGACACCCGACCTGGCGCTCGAGGTGGTCGAGCCCGGCACCGAGAAGCGGCTGGGCCTGTGGGTGACTCAGTCACCGACGCTGGTTCCGGGGGTCGCCACCCTGGGTCCGGACCCCCTCGCCGCGGACTTCTCTCTGCCCCGGTTTGAGCAGGCGATCGCTCATGGCAACGCAACTCTGAAGGCGGCTCTCACTGACCAGCGTCGCATCGCCGGGATCGGCAATGCCTATTCCGACGAGATCCTGCATCGGGCGCGCCTGTCGCCCTTTCAGTTGACCGGCCGGCTCAAAGCCGACCAACGCGCCGCCCTGCACTCGGCCGTCGTCGCGGTGCTGAAGGAGGCGACCGACGGGGCGCTCGGCGCCGCCGGCGAGGCCCCGACCCGCCATCGGAGGGAGGCATTCAAGGTGCATGGCCGGGCGGGACT
>JAKAWF010000058.1 GCA_021817025.1 bacterium | reverse complement strand
GGCCGTGGCCCTTCCTCACGCAGTCCCGGCCCCTCCCCACCCCCCTCCGTGGCTGGCCCTCAGTCTCCCGATTACCACTTCGCTCCTCTCCGGCCCCCACCCGGCCCCGGACTTTGACAGGGACCTGGGCCAGAGGCAGGGATCACTTCAAAGCCCGCCGGGAAGTTCCTGACCGGGGCTGGTGGAGGGGAGCGAGGGTGTCGAGTTGCAGGGTGGTGGCCCGCAGGAGCTGGTGGGAAAGCCCGGGCAGGGGCTGGCGAGGGGGGAGGTGACCGGTTGGGGCCGCGCGTCAGCCAGCCCCACCAAGTAGGGGCTGTGAGGAAGGCGGAGAGGTGTCTTGGGCAGTGGGTCAGACGCCGATCAAGGCGAGCGCCCGCATCGGAGAGCGGGCAATCCACCGCAGCGAGGAGGCGATGGAGTGGCGGCCGGCCAGACGCAGGCAGCTGATGGCCACATTGCGCAGGATCGCCATCACTTGGGCCGCCGGGCCCCGCCCTGCCTGGTGGTCCTCGTCAAAGGCATTGCGCCCGTCGCGGACGGCACGAAGCCGGTTTTCGATCCCACTGCCCCCGGATGTGGCCCGCCAGCTGCGCCAAGTCGGCCCGCGCTGGGTCTCGGCTGGTGATCACGTGGACCCGCCCTCGGCTCTCCTTCTTGGGGCTGAGCCCGGCACCGTGGCGCTCCACTCTCACCACCTGCCTGACTCCAGAGCTGTTGACGCAGCCACGGCGGGACGCAGTGGCGCGAGTTCGGCTCGGCGTCTCTTGGCGGGCGGAGCCAAGCATCAGTGTGCGCCGGGCCGTGCAAGGTCCGGGGGACGTCCAGGAGGCCCCACGAGATCAGAGCCACTCCCTGGAGGGCTAAGAATGATTACACCAACTCTCCGCCTGGGTCAGGAGGTCTGGACACCGGCAGCTTGCCATCTCGGAACCACCCATGTGCGGTCAGCGGGTGAACGCCCTGTGGCCCCGCCCACTTCTTCAAGTTCATCTGCGCTCACCATGGCCCATCGTACGAGCGACTGTTCGCAACCCCTGTCGCGGCGATCCCATTGGCTCACGACGCTGCGGTGGCGGCAAAGGATGACGACTTCGACGATCTGCCAGCCTTGACCGTCTTCAAGGTCTGAGCGAGACGTTCGGGGTGAGCAGTTGGTCTCCTGGGAGGCTGACCAAAGACGGCCGCCCGGCCCGGTCAGCCGATCGCGGTCCCGACCGGATTCGGCACCTTGGTAACCTTGGGCGCCAGCAGACTCACTCTTGGTCAGGAGATCCCCGAATGAATGACGAGACCGCGGCGCCCGAGCTGCCCAGCCGGCGGTTGGTGGTGGGCCGGGAGCGGGCGGCCGCCCGGGCCATGCTGAAGGGGGCCGGTTTCACCGATCAGGACCTGGCCAGGCCCCTGATAGGGATCGCCAACACCTGGATCGAGACCATGCCCTGCAATCTCGGTTTGCGGGCCCTCGCCGAGCACGTCAAGCGGGGCATCCGCGAGGCCGGCGGTACGCCGATGGAGTTCAACACCATCGCCGTCAGTGATGGTGTCGCCATGGGGACCGAGGGCATGAAGGCCTCCCTGATCAGCCGGGAGGTGATCGCCGACTCCATCGAGCTGGTCTGCCGCGGCCATCTGCTCGATGGGGTGGTGGCCCTGGTCGGGTGCGACAAGACCATTCCGGGCGCCGCGATGGCGCTGGCGCGACTCGATCTGCCCGGCTGCCTTCTCTACGGGGGGTCCATCCAGCCGGGGCGGTTCCGCGGCCGCGATGTCACCATCATCGACGTCTTCGAGGCCATCGGCAGCGCCGAGGCGGGCCGCATCAGCGACAGCGAGCTGCACGAGTTGGAGGATGTGGCCTGCCCCGGCGCCGGCGCCTGCGGCGGCCAGTTCACCGCCAACACCATGGCCATGGCGGTCGAGCTCCTGGGAGTGGCCCCACTGCAGACGGGGGGCGTCCCCGCGCTCGACCCGGGCAAGCCGGACGTGGCCGCTGCAGTCGGCCGGGCGGCAGTCGAGATGGTGCGTTCCGGGCGCCGACCGAGCAGCTACCTGACCAAGGCATCCTTCGAGAACGCGATCGCCGGGGTGATGGCGAGCGGGGGCTCGACCAACGCCGTCCTCCACCTGCTCTCCATCGCCCACGAGGCGGGAGTGCCGCTCGAGATCGATGACTTCGATGCCGTCAGCCGGCGCACCCCCTGGATCGCGGACCTTCGGCCCGGGGGACGCTACAACGCTGTCGACCTCACCCGGGCGGGAGGCGTGGCTCTGGTGGCCCGCCGGCTGCTGGAGCGCGGCCTGCTCGCACCGGAGGCCGGGACCTGCACCGGTGCGACGCTGGAGGAGGCGGCGAAGGCGGCCGTCGGCGAGTGGCCGGAGGCCGCTGGCCAGGACGTGGTTCGGGCCATGGAGACTCCACTCAGCCCCACCGGCGGGACCGTGATCCTGCACGGCCAGCTGGCTCCCGAGGGTTGCGTGGTGAAGGTGGCAGGCCACCAGTGGCGCCTGCACACCGGACCCGCCCGGGTGTTCGACTCCGAGGAGGCGGCGATGGCGGCCGTGGCGGCCCGCCAGGTTGGCGCCGGTGACGTGGTGGTGGTGCGGTATGAGGGGCCCCGCGGCGGCCCTGGGATGCGTGAGATGCTGGGGGTCACCGGAGCCCTGGTCGGGCAGGGCCTCGGCGACACCGTGGCTCTCCTCACCGATGGCCGCTTCAGCGGGGCCACCCACGGCCTGATGGTGGGCCACGTGGCACCTGAGGCGGCGGTGGGCGGACCCATCGCGCTGCTGGAGGATGGTGACCTGGTCACCATCGACGTCGACCAGCGCTCGATGTCAGCGGCGGTGGAGGCGGGGGAGTGGGAGCGGCGCCGGGCGGCCTGGCAGCCGCCGCCCCAGCTCCAGGGCGGCGGGGTGTTTGTCCGCTATGCCCACCTGGTCGGTTCCGCTGCCCGGGGGGCCGTTCTGGGCGTGGGGGGAGGGCCCGCTCCCGGCTGACCCTCCCGCGGCCTCCGGGCGGGTCCGGTCCACTCGACAGGTCTGTACGATCTGTCCCAATGCCAGGGCGCGGTGACCGGTGGGGAGTGATGGAGGGGATGCCCGATCCGCTGCGGGCGGACCTGGAGCGCCTGGGCGCGGTCCTCGAGCTGGTGCTCAGCGAAGCTGAGGGGCCGGCGCTGGTGGCGGATGTCGCCGACCTGCGCGCCGCCACCATCCAGCTGCGTCAAACCCGGGGCCCGGCCGCGGTGGCGGCCACGCAAAGGGTGGTGGAGCTGGTCGCAGGCCTGGATCTGGGGCGGGCCGAGCGTGTGGCCCGCGCCTTCACTGTCTACTTCCAGTTGGTCAACTTGGCCGAGGAGCGCCACCGGGCTCGCAGCCTGCGCGAGCGTGAACGCGGCGAGCGGCTGGTGCCGGAGTCGTTGGCGGCCTGTGTGTCCGCGGTGCGGGCCGAGGCCGGTGAGGACGCCCTGGTCGACGTGCTGAACCGCCTCGAGGTACGACCGGTTCTGACCGCGCACCCGACCGAGGCGCGCCGGCGGGCGGTGGTCGACGCCTTGCGCCGGATCGGGGAACTGATGGAGCGGATCGGATCGCCGGTACCGGGCGCCGCGGATCGCCTGGCGGCCGAGCGCGGGCTGCACGAGCAGGTGACCATCCTCTGGCGCACGGCTCAGCTCCGGCAGACCGCTCCCACTCCGCTCGACGAGGTGCGTACGGTGGCAGCCATCTTCGACGAGACGTTGTTCGAGCTGGTCCCCCGCCTCTGTCGGGGGCTCGAGCAGGCGCTGGTCGGAGCCGAGGCAGTTGGCCGCGCCCAGCCGCCGTTCCGCACCTTCCTGCGCTGGGGAAGCTGGGTGGGTGGAGATCGTGAAGGCAATCCTGCGGTGACCGCCCCGATCACCAGGGCCGCTGTGGAGGTGCAGGCGGAGCATAGCCTGCGCGCCCTGGAGGCGGCCGCGCGCCGGATCGGGCGCTCGCTGACGCTGGCGGAGGCGTCCACGCCACCGTCGGCCGCGCTGGTGGCGGCCCTCTCCCGGGACCGAGTCGCCCTGCCCGCGGTCGCCGAGGAGATCTGCACCCGCGCGCCCGCGGAGCCTCACCGGCAGTGGCTGCTGCTGTTGGCGGAGCGGCTCCTGGCGACCCGGCTGGGCGGGCCTGGTGCCTATCCCGACGTCGCTGACTTTCGAGCCGACCTCGGGATCCTGCAGGCGTCGCTGGCCAACGCAGGCGCCGGCCGTGTCGCCTACGGTGAGCTCCAGCATCTGGTCTGGCAGACCGAGACGTTCGGCTTCACGTTCGCCTCTCTGGAGGTGCGCCAGCACGCCAGCGTGCATGGCCGGGTGGTGCGGGAGCTGGTGGGCGATGAGCAGCCTCCCGACGCGGAAACGCTCGACGGGATGGCGCTCCACGGCTGGCCTCCAGGGGTTGAGCCGCGCTCCGGCGAGGCGCTGGAGGTGTTGGCCACCCTGCGCGCCATGCAGTCGATCCAGGCCCGGTGGGGAGCCGATGCCTGCCGCCGCTACGTGGTCAGCTTCACCCGCCGGGCCGCTGACGTGGTGGCGGTGCGCGCGCTGGGCCGGTTGGCCGATCCGAGTGGTGCGCTGGCGCTGGATGTCGTTCCTCTGTTCGAGTCGCGGGCCGACCTTGCCGCCGCTCCCGATGTGCTCGATTCCCTGCTGCGGCTCCCGGGCTGGCGCCAGTGGTTGGAGGGACGGGGGGGTCGCCTGGAGGTGATGCTCGGGTATTCGGACTCCGCCAAGGATGCCGGGTTCCTGGCCGCCAACCTCGCCCTCTACCAGGCTCAGGGTGCGCTCGCCGCCTGGGGGCGTGAGCATGGCATCGGAGTGACCCTGTTTCACGGTCGGGGGGGGCGGCGGGCCGTGGCGGCGGTCCGGCCGGCCGGGCCATCCGGGGCCAGGCGCCCGGGTCGGTGGCCGGTCACTTCAAGGTCACCGAACAAGGCGAGGTGATGTTCGCCCGCTACGGGAATCCGGCGATAGCGCTGCGCCATCTCGAACAGGTCACCAGTGCCGTGGTCCAGTCGTCGACGCGGCCCCAAGGGGAGGTTCCCGAGCCGCCGGACCGGGAGTTCCGGCTGGAGGCCGAGCTGATGGCGCAGGCGTCCGAGAGCGCCTACCGCAGCCTGGTTGAGAGCCCCGGATTCCCGGAGTTCTTCGCCGCCGTCAGCCCGCTGGCTGAGATCGGCCAGCTGCGCATCGGTTCCCGTCCCGGACGCCGCGCCGGAACCCCTGGTCTGGGGGGCCTGCGGGCGATCTCGTGGGTGTTCGCCTGGGCCCAGACCAGAGTCAACCTGCCGGGATGGTACGGACTGGGCCGCGGGCTGGCGGCGGTGGCGGACCGTTACGGCGCCGGTCGGCTGCGGCAGATGAACCAGGAGTGGCCATTCTTCAAGTCCGTGCTGGAGAACGCCGAGATGAGCCTGGCCAAGGCGGACCCCATGATCGCCGGCCTCTACCTGGCCCGTGGAGGCCGGCCGGACCTGGTGGCGCTGATTCGCGACGAGTTCCGCCTCACCCGCGCCCAGGTCACCCTGGCGACCGGTCACGAGCGTATGCTCGCCGGCCACCCGGTCCTGCGCCGCGCGGTCGACCTGCGCAATCCCTACGTCGACGCGCTCTCCTTCCTGCAGCTCCGCTTCCTCGAGGAGGCCCGCGCCCAGGGCGGGCAGGATGCCGCCGACCAGGGCCGGCTCGTGGACCTGGTGCTCCAGACGATCAACGGCGTCGCCGCGGGGCTGCAGAACACCGGCTGAGCGAGCCCCGACCGCGGCGGGAATGGGTCGCCTGGGTCGCGGCCAAAGATGCCGCCCATGACCGCGCTCCCCGGCGGCCCGGGCCCGGCTGACGGCTCTGACCCATGGCCGAGCCGGGATCAGACGGTGCTCCCGCGCAGATGCCGGTCGATGGCGGCGGCGCAGGCCCGACCCTCAGCGATGGCGGTGACCACCAGGGACGCTCCTCGGACCGCATCTCCGCAGGCGAACAGCGCGGGCACGCTGGTGGCACCGCCGGGGCCCACCGCCACGCGGTCGCCGACGCCTGGTCGCACTCCAAACCCCTGGAGCACGTCGTCCGAGCGCGGGCCGGTGAAGCCCAGCGCCAGCAGCACCAGGTCGGCCGGCAGGTCGCGCTCGGTACCACTGACGGGATCCAGGGCCATCCCGCCCGGGGGTCCGGGGCGGGCGGTCACACCTCTCAGGGACAGCGAAGTCACCTGCCCGGCCACACCCCGGAAGCCCACCGTCTCGACCCCGAAGAGTCGCTGCCCCCCCTCCTCGTGGGCAGGGGAGCTGCGCATTATGATCGGCCACTGAGGCCACGGGTTGCCCTTGGCGCGGGTGCTGGGAGGGGCCGGCATCAGCTCCAGCTGGTCGACCGCGGCGCAGCCCTCCCGCAAGGCGTTGCCGAGGCAGTCGGCGCCGGTGTCCCCGCCGCCGAGGATCACCACCCGCTTGCCTGCGGCGGTGATTCGAGACTCCCCGTCACCCGTGCCGCGGTTGCCGACCCGCCGGTTCTGCTGCTCCAGGTAGTCCATCGCGAAGTGGACCCCTCGCAGCTCGCGTCCCGGTATGGGCAGGTCGCGTGGCTGGCGCGCCCCAATGGCGATGCAGACGGCGTCGAACTCGGCTTTGAGCTCCTCGGTCCCCAGGGTTCGCCCCACCGTGACGTCGCAGCGAAACTCGACTCCCTCCGCCTCCAGCTGCGCCAGGCGCCGGTCGACCATCGCCTTGGGCAGCTTGTAGTCAGGTATCCCGTAGCGGAGGAGCCCGCCCGGGCGATCGTCTCGTTCGAAGACGACCACCCCATGCCCACTGCGGGCGAGTTGTTGCGCGGCCGCCAGACCAGCTGGGCCGGATCCCACCACCGCCACCATCTTGCCGCTGGTCGCCGGAGCCGGCTGAGGGCTGACCCAGCCCTCGGCAAAGCCGCGGTCGATGATGGCGCGCTCGATCTCCTTGATGGTCACGGGCTCGTCGTTGACCGCGAGCACGCAGCTGGACTCGCAGGGGGCGGGGCAGAGTCTGCCGGTGAACTCCGGGAAGTTGTTGGTGCGGTGGAGCCGCTCCAGCGCCTCCCGCCACCGGTCCCGCTCCACCAGCGCGTTCCAGTCGGGTATCCGGTTGTGGAGCGGACAGCCATGATGGCAGAAGGGAATGCCACAGTCCATGCACCGGCCGCTCTGAACTCTCAGCGCCCGGTCCCCAAGCTCCAGGTGGATCTCGTCGTAGTCGCGCAACCTCTCGGGCACCGGTCGGGTGGGAGCGCTCGCCCGCCGGTGCTGGACGAACCCGCGTGGGTTGGGCATCGATCAGGCCCTGGCCACGGCGGGCTCGATCTCCGAGTCAGGGAGCTCGGGCATCGGCTGGGGCACTTCCTGCAGGCGGCGAGGCCGCACCACCCGCAGGCCCTGGGCGATCCGGCCGGGGTGGCGGAGCAGCTCCGTGGCCAGCCGGCTACCGGTCTGAGACCGGTGCCGCTCCACCAGGTCCAAGACCTCCTCCAGGTCCTCCGAGCCGGGGGCCCGGAGCTCAACGGATCCCAGGTTGAGGTGGGCGGCAAGGGCCCGCGCCCCGAGCACGTAGGCGACCCCCCCGGACATGCCGGCGCCAAAGTTCCGCCCGACCTCTCCCAGGACGAGGACCGTGCCCCCTGTCATGTACTCGCAACCGTGATCGCCGACCCCTTCCACCACCGCCACCGCGCCGCTGTTGCGGACCGCGAACCGCTCACCCGCCCGTCCGGCGAAGAACGCCTCCCCGGAGGTGGCGCCGTAGAGGGCGACGTTGCCCACGATCACCTGGCTGGAGGCGGCCGCGCGCAGGGCGGGCGCGGGCAGCACCACCAGCCGCCCCCCGCTCAGCCCCTTGCCCGGGTAGTCGTTGGCGGCGCCCACGCAGCGCACGGTCACGCCCGCACAGAGCCACGCGCCCAGGCTCTGCCCGGCGATGCCCAGCAGGTGGATCCGGACCGTGTCGTCGGGGAGTCCTCGGCCGCCGTGAACCCGGGTGATCTCACCGCTCACCAGCGCCCCCACGGCGCGATCCCGGTTGCTGACCGCCAGCCGCACGGTGGTCGGCGTGGCGGCGTCGAGGGCGGGTCCCAGCCGGCCCAGGATACGGACGTCCAGCGCCTGCTCCAGATGGTGTTCCTGGTCCCTCAGGTGACGCCTGGCGGCGGCGTCATCCCGCCGCGGCCCCCGCAGCAGGCGGGCTGTCCTGGGGTCCGGCTGCGCCAGCAGGGGGGCGAGGTCGAAGTCAGCGTTCCGGCCGCTGTCGCGTTTCGGGCGGGGGCCCAGCCGGTCCACTCGCCCGATCAGCTCCTCGAGGCTCCGGAAGCCCAACCGGGCCAGCCATGCCCTGGTGTCCTCGGCGACCATCATGAAGAACCTGATCACGTGCTCCGGGGTGCCCGCAAACCGTCGGCGCAGGAGTGGGTCCTGGGTGGCGATCCCGACCGGGCAGGTGTTGAGATGGCAGACCCGCATCAGCACGCATCCGCTGGCCACCAGGGCCGCCGTGGCGAACCCGAACTCGTCGGCCCCCAGCATGGCGGCGACGACGACATCGCGGCCCGTCCGCAGGCCCCCGTCCACCTGGAGCACGACCCGGGACCGCAGACCCTGTCGGACCAGGGTCTGCTGGGTCTCCGCGAGCCCCAGCTCCCAGGGCAGGCCGGCGTGCTTGATGGAGGTGAGGGGCGCGGCCCCGGTGCCGCCATCGTGGCCCGAGATGGTGATGTGGTCGGCTCTGGCCTTGGCCACGCCGGCGGCGACGGTCCCAACCCCGGTCGCGGCCACCAGCTTCACGCTGATCCGAGCCCGGGGATTGGCCTGCTTCAGATCCCAGATCAGCTCGGCCAGGTCCTCGATCGAGTAGATGTCGTGGTGGGGGGGAGGCGAGATCAGCCCGACCCCGGGGGTGGCGTGGCGCAGGCGGGCGATGGTGGCGTCGACCTTGTGCCCGGGCAGCTGTCCGCCCTCGCCCGGCTTGGCCCCCTGGGCCATCTTGATCTGGATCTCGTCGGCGTTCACCAGATACTCCACCGTGACCCCGAAGCGTCCCGAGGCCACCTGCTTGATGGCGCTGCGCCGGGAGCCGCCCACCCCGTCGGAGTGGTAGCGCGCCGGGTCCTCCCCGCCCTCTCCGGTGTTGCTCTTGCCCCCGATCTGGTTCATCGCCAGGGCCAGGGTCTCGTGAGCCTCGGTGCTGAGCGCGCCCAGCGACATCGCGCCGGTCACGAATCGGCGCACTATCTGGGTGGCCGGCTCGACCTGATCGATGGGGATCTGGTTTCCGGGGAGGGGCGCGAGCAGATGGCGCAGGGCCAGGGGGGGCCCGTCGTCGGCGTCCGCCAGCCGTCGGAAGTCCTCGAAGCGATGGGGTGCGCCGTCGCGCACGGCGTGCTGAAGGGCGGCCACGCTGTCGGGATTCCACGCATGCGCCTCCCCGTCGGCGCGCCAGCGATGCTCGCCGCCCGCCTCCAGTTGCACCACCGCGCCTTGGCTCGGGAAGGCCTGGCGATGGCGTTGGAGGACCTCCTCAGCCAGGCTGTCGAAGCCCGCCCCGCCCAGGCGCGAGGGGGTCCCGGGGAAGCACCGATCCATCACCTCCTGGGCGATCCCGACCGCCTCGAAGACCTGCGCTCCGCAGTAGCTGGCGAGCGTCGAGATCCCCATCTTCGACATCACCTTCAGAACCCCCTCCTCCAGCATCGAGGTCAAGGCGGTCCTCGCCGTCGCCCGGGAGCGGGGCTCGGGCAGTTCGTCCTCGCTGGCCATGGCGGCCACGGTCGCCAGCGCCAGGTAGGGATTGACGGCCTCGGCGCCGTGGCCGATGAGGGCCGCCAGCTGGTGGGCGGTGCGGGGCTCGGCTGACTCCACCAGCAGGCTGAGTCGGGTGCGCTGGCCCAACCCGAGGAGGTGGTGGTGCACTCTGCCCAGGGCCAGCAGGCTGGGGATGGGCGCGTGGCCGGCGTCAACGTCGCGATCACTGAGGATCAGCACCGCGACCCCGTCCCGGACGGCGCGCTCGGCCTCGCGACTGAGGCGATCCAGAGCCCGCTCCAGCGTCCCCGCTCCGCCTGACGCCGGGAAGATGGCGGCGAGCGTCCGCGTGGGGAGGCGCGACTCCGCTCTCTGGCGCACCCGCGCCAGGCCGGAATCGGTCAGGATCGGGCTGTCCAGCTCGATCCTGAGAGCCACTGCCGGGTCCGGTGCCAGCAGGTCGCCACCGGGGCCCAGAGTTGCCCGCAGCGACATCACGCGCCGCTCCCGAAGCGAGTCGATGGGGGGGTTGGTCACCTGGGCGAAACCCTGTGAGAAGTAGTCGAAGAGGAGCCGGGACCGCCGCGACAGAGCCGCCAGGGCGGCGTCGTTGCCCATCGAGGCCACGGCCTCGTGGCCGCCGGTGGCGGCCGGCGCGAGGACGGTGCGGAGCTCCTCTTCGGTGTAGCCGTAGCAGCGGTGCTGGGCGGCCAGGTCCTCCAGGGACGGCGCTGGCAGCTCGACCACCTCCTCTCCGGCCTCGGCGGCGTGGAGGCTGAGGACGCGCCCGCGCTCCCACGCCGCCCAGGCGCCCCGGGCGGCGACCGCCCGCTTGATCTCCTGATCCCGCAGCAGGAGTCCCTCATGGGTGTCGACCGCCAGCATCTGGCCGGGGTGGAGCCTGCCCAACTCGAGGACCTCTCGGGCAGGGATGTCAACCACCCCCGCCTCCGACGCGACCACGACCAGGCCCCTCCTGGTCACCACGTACCGGGCCGGGCGCAGCCCGTTGCGGTCGAGCGCGGCTCCGACCAGCCGTCCGTCGCTGAAGGCGATCGCCGCCGGCCCGTCCCAGGGCTCCATCAGATTGGCGTGGTACGAGTAGAAGCCGCGCAGCTCGTCGCCAATCTCCGGGGCGTCCTCCCAGGCCTCGGGGATCATCATCATCAGCGCCTGCGCCAGCGGTCGGCCGCTCCGCACCAGGAGTTCCACCGTGTTGTCGAAGGCGGCTGAGTCGCTGCCGCCGGGCTCGATCACGGGCAGGATGGACTCGGCCGGGACGCCGCAGATGGGGTGGCGCCAGCTGCCGGCCCTGGCCCGCATCCAGTTGCGATTTCCGCCCACGGTGTTGATCTCCCCGTTGTGGGAGATGAAGCGGAACGGTTGGGCCAGCCGCCAGCTCGGCTCGGTGTTGGTGCTGAAGCGCTGATGGAAGACGGCCAGTCGGCTGCGCAGGTCGGGAGCCCTCAGGTCGGGATAGAACCTGCTCAGCTGGGTGGCCGTCAGCTGTCCCTTGTAGACCAGGGTGCGGCTGGAGAGGCTGACCACGGAGAAGAGGTCTCGGCTGCGGCTGTCGACCAGAGGGAGCTCGCGCACCCGGGCCTCGATTCGCTTGCGGAGGGGATACAGGCGATCCTCGAGTTGCTCGGTCGAGGTCGCTCCCGGTCCCACGAAGCACTGGCGGATGGCAGGTTGCGAGGAACGGGCGACCACACCGACGGCCTGCGGCCGGCAGGGCACATCTCTCCATCCCAGGAGGACCATCGAGGCGGCCCTGACCTCAGCCTCCAGGGCCCGCTCGCAGGCCCGTCGGTCGGCCTCGTGGCGGGGCAGGAAAACTCCTCCGACGGCGAACTGGCCCGGGGGAGGCAGCGAGATTGCCGATGCGGCGGCCGCCCGCCGCATGAAGCGGTCCGGAATCTCGATCATGAGGCCCGCGCCGTCCCCGGTGCGGGCGTCAGCCCCCACCGCCCCGCGGTGGAGCAGTCGGCCCAGCGCCTGCAGACCGAGGCCGACCACCGCCCGCGAGGGCTCCCGGTCGAGGGTGGCCACGAAGCCCACCCCACAGGCGTCATGTTCGAAGGAGGGGTGGTAGAGCCCCGGTCCGGGCGCGACCCGGCTTGCGATCTGATTTCGGAATTCGGGAGCCGGCATGCTGGTGAGGGCCTCTGGTCTCGCCTAAAACAGAACCGGCCCCCCGTGGTGTCGGGGGGCCGGTTCTGTGTCCTAGTTGTGCGCGAGTACTAGGTGACCAGCCCTCCTACCTTCGACGCGACCAGGTGGAGGTAGCCGGCGGCCGGCGGCATGAAGCAGCTGATGGTGGGCAAGACCATACTTGTATAGCCCGCCGAGCGCGGGCTGTCAAGGGCCAAGTTTCCTCAGGCGCGGGCTGCCGGGCGTTCCGGGAGTCCGAGTGCGCCCCCACGATCGCCCGTCGCCAGGACCACTTGGGGAC
This sequence comes from bacterium, assembly GCA_021817025.1. Next base: position 3,709 of record JAKAWF010000058.1, on the reverse strand, counting down.
CCCGCCGGTGGTCCAGCCCAGCCGGCCGCGGGGGCATGACGGGGCTCCCCAGCCAGGGTCGCGATGCGGCCCGCGATGCGGCCCCGGTCACTGGCTGGTCGCGCGGTGGCAGACTTCCAGGCATGCCCCACGAGCACGAGAGTGAGCATGCCTTCGCCGCCGCCCTCGCCAGAGGAAGACCGCCACGGGGGGACGCTCTGCCCCTGAAGCGGAACGTGGCCGGCTTCGTCGACGAGCTGCTGGGGCTGCTCTTCCCCCAACTCTCCGAGGAAGGCGGGGCGACGGCTGAGGAGATTCAGGCCAGCCTGACCCTGGTGCGGCGCGACCTGCGGGAACTGCTGGGGCCGCTCGAAGCCCCCGCCCGGGCGGCCGCGGTGGCGAGCTCCTTCGTGGTGGCGCTGCCCGGGCTGTACGCCCAGATCCTGCGTGATGGCGAGGCCATCGTGGCCGGCGACCCGGCGGCGGAGAGCTTCGACGAGGTGGTCTCGGCCTATCCGGGCTTCCTCGCCATCGCCATCCACCGGATTGCCCATCAGATCCAACAGCTGGGGGTGCGGGTGCTGCCGCGCCTGCTGGCTGAGGTCGCCCATTCCAGAACCGGCATCGACATCCATCCCGGGGCGACCATCGGCCGCGCTCTCTGCATCGACCACGGCACCGGGGTCGTGATCGGGGAGACGGCCGTGATCGGGGACGACGTCAAGCTCTATCAGGGGGTGACCCTGGGCGCGCTCAGCGTGGTCAAGTCCGCCGCCGGCACCAAGCGGCACCCCACCATCGGAGACCGGGTGGTCATCTACGCCAATGCGACCGTGCTGGGCGGGGACACCGTGGTCGGGCATGACAGCGTGGTGGGAGGCAACGTCTGGCTCACCAACAGCGTTCCGCCGCACTCGCTGGTCTACCATTCCAGTCAGGTGCAGGTCCGAAGTGTCGCGGACGGCTTCGAGCCTTCCGACTTCGTCATCTGATGAATCAGCGACGGCCCGCGTAGCCGGACGGAGGCAGCATGAAAGTCAACAGCGTGCTCGAGACCATCGGGGGCACCCCCCACGTGCGCGTCAACCGCCTCTTCGGCCCCCTGGTCGAGGTCTGGTTCAAGCAGGAGCGCGTCAACCCGGGCGGCAGCATCAAGGACCGGATCGGGCTGGCCATGGTCGAGGACGCCGAGCGGCGTGGGGTCCTCGGGCCGGAGTCGACCATCGTGGAGCCCACCTCCGGCAACACCGGGGTCGGGCTGGCCCTGGTGGCGGCGGTGAAGGGCTACCGGATCATCCTGGTGATGCCGGAGTCGTTCTCGATCGAGCGCCGCAAGCTCATGGCCGGGTACGGAGCCCAGATCGAGCTCACACCCCGCGAGCTCGGCATGAAGGGGGCCATCGCCAGGGCCCAGGAGATAGTCGCCGCGACTGCGGGCGCCTGGATGCCGATGCAGTTCGACAACCCCGCCAACGTGGAGGTCCATCGGAGGACGACCGCCGAGGAGATCCTGGCCGACTTTCCGGACGGTCTCGACTACCTCGTGACCGGAGTCGGCACCGGCGGCCACATCACCGGCTGCGCCGAGGTCCTCAAGCCCAGGTGGCCGGGACTCAAGGTGTACGCGGTGGAGCCGACGCTCTCTCCGGTCCTCTCCGGCGGGACTCACGCGGCCCACCCCATACAGGGGATCGGGGCGGGCTTCATCCCGGGGGTCATGCGCACGGACCTGCTGGACGGAGTCATCCAGGTGGCCCCGGAGGATGCCTTTGCCTACGCCAAGCGGTCGGCGCGCGAGGAGGGAATCCTGGTCGGGGTGTCGTCGGGAGCGTCGCTGGCGGCGGTGGCCTCCCTGGTGCCGGAGATGGCCGAGGGGGCCCGGGTCCTGACCTTCGCCTACGACAGTGGCGAGCGATACCTCTCGGTCGAGGCTCTGTTCGGGTAGGCAGCCGGTCCATCTGGCGGCCCGAGGCGGGCGCGTTGGCCGTCGTTGCAATGCCGTGCGGGCGGCTCGAGGCGGCGCTGGAACTGGGGCACTGTGAAAGCGCCGTTCCGGTCCCCGCCGCGAGCCAGCCCGGCGGAGCTCAGGCCATGCGAGCGTTCAACCCATCGGCGAGAGCGGCCAGGAACGCCTCGGTCGTCAGCCACGGAGCGTCCGGCCCGATCAGCCCAGCCAGGTCCCTGGTCATCCGGCCCGACTCCACCGTGCTGATGCAGACCTCCTCCAGGGTCTGGGCGAACTGGGTCACCTGCGGCGTCGAGTCCAGCTCGCCGCGGTGGGCGAGGCCTCTGGTCCAGGCGAAGATCGAGGCGATCGGGTTGGTGGAGGTGGGCTTGCCCTGCTGATGCTGGCGGTAGTGGCGGGTGACGGTGCCGTGGGCCGCCTCGGCCTCCATGGTGCGCCCGTCGGGGGTCAGCAGCACGCTGGTCATGAGGCCCAGCGATCCGAAGCCTTGGGCCACCGTGTCGGACTGGACGTCGCCGTCGTAGTTCTTGCAGGCCCAGAGGTAGCCTCCCTCCCACTTGAGGGCGCCGGCCACCATGTCGTCGATGAGGCGGTGCTCGTAGGTCAGGCCGGCCGCTTCGAACTCGGTCCTGAACTCGGTCGCATAGACCTCGGCGAAGATGTCCTTGAAGCGGCCGTCGTAGGCCTTGAGGATGGTGTTCTTGGTGGACAGGTAGACCGGATAGCCGCGCCGCAGGCCATACCGCATGGCGGCCCGGGCGAAGTCGCGGATCGAGTCGTCGAAGTTGTACATGCCCATCGCGACCCCGCCGCCCGGGAACTGGGCCACCTGGAAGTCCATCGCCTCGCCGCCGTCCTCGGGGGTGTAGGTCATGGTGACCTTGCCGGGGCCGGGTACCACGAAGTCGGTGGCCGCGTACTGGTCGCCGTGGGCGTGACGGCCGATCACGATCGGCTTGGTCCAGCCCGCGACCAGGCGGGGCACGTTCGATATCACGATCGGCTCCCGGAATATGACCCCGCCCAGGATGTTGCGGATGGTCCCGTTGGGGGACCTCCACATCCTCTTCAGCCCGAATTCGGCGACCCTGGCCTCGTCCGGCGTGATGGTGGCGCACTTCACTCCGACTCCGTGGCGAGCGATGGCATGGGCGGAGTCGATGGTCACCTGATCGTCGGTCAGGTCCCGGTTGGTGATGCTCAGGTCGTAGTAGTCGAGGTCGATGTCAAGGTGGGGGAGGAGCAGCTGATCCTTGATCATCCGCCAGATGATCCTGGTCATCTCGTCCCCGTCCAGCTCGACCACCGGGTTGGCAACCTTGATCTTTTCCATGGGTACCTCTCAGCAGGAAGACTTGCCGGCTCTGGCCGGATTCCGCGATTGGGCGTGCCGACAACTGGGGCAGCCAGGGGACCTGCTTGGCGGTGCGGTGGCTGCGTCGCTGGCCCGTTCCCCGCCGACCGCCGCGCTCAGCTGCAGCGTCGCCAACTCCTCCCACTCGTTCGGCGCCAGCCACTGGATTCGCAGCGGCGCCTCCCGCCCAGGATAGCGGTCCGCCGAGGACCACTCTCGGCGCGATCGGGACCTTGGAGTGGCCAGCGGCTACCCGGCCAGCGATGAGCTCGCCGCGGATCACCGGCGCCAGCCGCAGCACCTCGCCGCCGCGGCGCGGTTGCCCGCCCAGGACACCACCGGCGGGCGCCGTCTGGGAGAATCTGGAGGTGGCCGATCCCAGTCCGCGGGCCGAGGCGGAGGGCCTGATC
>JAKAWF010000529.1 GCA_021817025.1 bacterium | reverse complement strand
CTGATAGCGCCGTTCGATGCCATCGCTGGCTGCTGTGATGCATGGGTAGTGCGTGAGCCCGCAAGCGCTCGGCTCAGGATGCATGAGATCTCCACCTCCTCGACCAGGATGAGCTCGATCCGGGAGCGCAGTTTCTGGGCGAGGGAACAGTCCCGGTCAAGACGCGACTCCTGGCCCACGACCGCTGCCAACTCCGCCTGCACCCCACGAAGAGCTGCCCGAAGCTCCTCGATTCGTCCTGCCTGTACAGTGCCGATCATGTCGGGCCTCCTTGATTGTCGATGATTCAAGGTTGCCCTTAGCCCCCGCGGCGGAAAATCAGTTGGAGCTCGACGTGCCCTCCATAAGGGAGCGGCCCCCTCGGGAATCGAGGGGGCCGCAGAGGCGGAGCAGTCGCGGAGGCGAAGCGGTTCGGGATTGAGACCTCAGCGCAGAAGGCGCCATGCCCGCCCCAGTGATGGGGAGTTCACACTCTCTTGAGCCATCATGGAACGAGGATAGCACGATCCCATGTGGCGCACCACCCTATGGCTAGTGAACAGCCTACTGCCCTTCGGGAGGCATGCGCTTTCCCGTCCGGCGCTTGGGCGCACTCGCCGTCGGGGTCACTGGCGCGAATTGCGCCGAGACCCGTAACGGGCACAGGTCTGTGAGGATCGACTCTTGCCACTGCTCGACATCCGCTACGTCCATGAAGCCGGAGCGCTGGGCCACCAATACAGCGGTCTTGGCGGCGGCAGCTGCACTCTGGCGTAGGTCCGCAGTGCAGATTTCGCTGAGCAGGCGCAACAGCATCGGTTCCCTGATCGCACTGCCAGGGACCGGGGCCACACACTCGGACGCCGGGAAGGTTGCCGCCCTCTCCTGGGCGCCCATGCCAAGATAGATGATCCTCTTCTCGCTCTCGGGGCAGCCTGACGTGTCCCCTAGCAGAACGGATGCTCGGTCTGCAATTGCCGGCCACTGCCACCGCAGTCGCCGCCACAGGCTGGCTACCAGAGCCCACTGAGCGGCTCGGAACTCGCGGAGCATCCTGCTTGCCTCGGCGCTCTCCTCCACCATGAGCACCTGAAGCACGGCCTTCGAGGGCGACACAGGCCTTCGCCCAGGGATCGCGGCCCACCCGCCGACCTCGACCTGCTCTTGATCCTGCTTGCTCTCCTGGTCCAGCAGGTACCGCACCAGGACTGTCCCAGCCCCATAAAGAAGAGAGAGCCGCAGCGACTCGGTCACCAGACCAGGCGGCGGCTCTTCTCCATCCACAATGTCCCTGGGATGGAACCCAAATAGTGAATAGTCGATGTCATCGCTCACTTCACTTGCCATGCGTCTCTCACCAAAGACCTGGGCTTGCGACACATCCGCGAAACATGTCGGTGCTTGCTCAGCCCGCGCTTCCAAGCCCCACCAGTAGTACTCCTCACCCCCTCCGGAACTGATCTCGGAGGGGCCACGGCCCGTCACGACGGCATAACAGCTCTGCTACGCGGCTGGAATCCAGCTGGACACGCTCCTCTGGGGTGCGTGCGCCCCCGGGAGCCGACCAGGCCCCCGGGGGCGAAGCTCAGGCTGCCGCTGCGCGCACCGGCATGATGACGTAGCGGAAGGATTCGTCCCCCGCCGCCAGCGCCAAGGCGGGGCTCAACGGGCCGTTGAGCCGGAACTCCACCTCTGGCGAGTCGATCACCTTGAGGAGATCGGCCACGTACCGGGCGTTGAAGGCGATCTGAACGCCCTCCCCCGTGACCTGGGCCTCCACCAGGGCCGTGTTGTCTCCGACCTCGTTCGTGTTGGCGGAGATGACAACGGACGCTGAGCTGGCATTGACCTTGACCACGTTCGCGGAGTCCTTGGCGAATACGGAGACCACCTTCACGGTCGCCCGCATCTCCTCCGTGCCCGCCCTAAGAATGGTCTCAGAGGAAGTCGGGAGCACCTTGCTGTACTCAGGGTACGCCCCATCGATCAGGCTCGAAGTGACCTCGAAGTCGCCAACCTCGAACTTGGCCTTGGTCGCTCCGATCGTCATGGTGACGTTGGCTCCGGTGCCCACGAGAGGCTTGAGGAGCCTTGACACCTCCGCGAGGGCCTTGGCAGGAACGATGACCTTGACCGACTCGGATGCCTTCCGATTCTTACCGGCAGTTGGGATCTCGGCCACGGCCAGTCGGTGCCCGTCGGTGGCGACCATTGTCAGGATCGACCCCGTGATCGAGGTCAGGACCCCCGTGTAGACCGGCCTGGCTTCGTCCGCACTTGCGGCGATGCCGACCTGGTCGATCGCCTTGGCAATGGCATCGGCATCCACCTCGACAGCCTCCCCATCGTGGACGTCAGGCAGAGGCGGGAACTCCTCGGCGTCCATACCCTTGATGTGAGCGTCGAACTTGCCACTCTCGAGATGGAGTGTGCCGGTCTTTCCCTCCAGCTCGAACGAGATCGACCCGCCACCAAGAGAGCCAACGAACTCCGCCAGCAGCTTGGCCGGGATCGCGCACTTGCCGGGGGCGCCCACCTCGGCGGGGTAGGACCGGTGCACAGTGAGGTCCAGGTTGCTCCCCGTCAGCGCGACGCGCCCGTCGTTCGCCTCGATCAGGACCGTCGCCAGGACGGGGAGGGTTGCGCGGGTGGATACCACCCGGGTCACAGCGGCCAGACCACTGTTGATCTCCTCCGCAGAGACGGTGAACTTCAAGACATCTGCCTCCTGAGCCGGGCGGAGCGCTTCATGCGCCACCTCTGTCCCGGATCGCTAGATCGAGGGTATCCCCCGCCGGGAGATCGGGAAA
>JAKAWF010000528.1 GCA_021817025.1 bacterium | reverse complement strand
CTTGGCGGCCCGCTGAAAGGTCGGTTCGCGCATGTCGGCGGCGTCGAACTGGCTGCGGTGCTCCCCCAGTGCCTTGAGCTTGTTCTCGAGGTCTTCCTCGGAGATCGGGATCGCTACGTCCGCCTGGTCCCCCGATCCGATCAGGACGAATCGGGTGACGTGGGGCTGCAGACCCTCCTCCCGGGCCAGCTCGGGAAAGGCCCGGACATCCCGAGCACTCGGAAACACCGCGTCCAAGCAGGCGTCCGCGGCCGCGCGGTGGTCGGGGTGGTTTATGTAACCCCTCCCGAAGAAGCGGCTGGTCGGGTCCATCGTGATCACCAGCTCCGGCCGGAGCCGCCGCAGCACCCGGACGAGGTCGCGCCGCACCTCCAGGGTGTTCTGCAAAACCCCATCCGGATAGCCCAGGCAGATCACCTCCTCGATGCCCAGATGCGCCGCCGCCCGGCGCTGTTCCGCCAGGCGCAGCCGGCTCAACTCGCCCGGGGGCACCGTCGGGTCATCGCCACCGGCATCGCCGTCGGTCACCAGGCAGATCGCCGCGCGGGTGCCGTGCCTGACCCACCTGGACATCACGGCAGCGGCCAGGAAGTCGCAGTCGTCCGGATGTGCCACCACCACCAGCGCCGACTCCGGGACATATTCGAACAGCTCAAGCTTCTTCGCCCGAGTTTGTCCGCCCCCACCCTCCTCGGAATCGCTCATCCATCCGCTATCCTCCCAGAGATGATCCGCCCCATGCCGATCGCAACGTTCTCCATCGCCGCTACCGACGGTCAGGACTGGGGGGTCGCCGTGGCGTCCAAGTTCCTGGCGGTCGGCTCAGTGGTTCCCGCCGCGGTCGCCGGGTTGGGAGCCATAGCCACCCAGGCGATGGGCAACACCTCGTTCAAGGCCGACGGCCTCCGGTACCTCGACCAGGGTCTGGCGGCGGCCGACGTGGTGGCCACTCTCACCGCCGCCGACCCGGACCGCGACCATCGCCAGCTGGGGGTGGTTGACAAGGACGGTAACGGTGCGACCTTCACGGGCTCCGCCTGCTTCGACTGGGCGGGGGGTCGCGTGGGCCCTGGAGTCGCGTGTCAGGGCAACATCCTCACTGGCCCGGAGGTGGTGGACGCGATGATGGCCAGCTTCACCTCCAGCCATGGGGGGCTGACTGGCAGGCTGCTTGAGAGCCTGGTCGCCGGCGACGAGGCCGGCGGTGACAGGCGCGGCAGGCAGTCCGCGGCGATCCTGGTGGTGCGGACCAACGCCGGCTACGGGGGCCACGACGATCGGATGGTCGACCTGCGGGTTGACGACCACCCGCGCCCGATTCCAGAGCTGCAGCGGCTGGTCCGCATCTGGAGGCTTCATTTCGAGACGCCCGACCCGGCCGAGCTCGTGCCCCTGGACGAAGCGGTGCTGGAACGCGTCAGACGCTGCCTCTACCGGCTCGGGCGGACCGAGCCCACCGCCTCGCGGGAGGAGGCGGTCGATGCCCTGCAGGCATGGGCGGGCATGGAGAACTTGGAGGAGCGGTGCCGCAGCCGGGATCAGGTCGACCCCTTGGTCATGAGCCTGCTTGAGGAGCGTGCCTCAGGACAACCGGAGCGGGGGCCGCAACCGGCTTAGAGGTGCGGCCGCGCCGGCAGGGAAGAGCGGCCAGCGGCAGGACGGCCACCAAGGTCGTGCCCCTGGGAAGCCGCGGCCGACTCAGCTACCCGGTTCGAGCACATCCCGGTGCCGGTAGCCCCAGCCGGCATCGGGGTCGGCCGGTCCCGTCGGCCCCGCGGCGACCTCAATGCCGCTTCCCCAGCGCGCCGGGTTGTGGCGGGCCAGCCAGTTGGGCACCATCTCCACCGCCGCGGCAAACAGGAACCAGCCGAAGAAGAGCGGGAGCCCGAAGCCCCAGATGTCCAGCGCCATGTAGAAGTGGAAGTCCTGGGCGTCCACGTACTGAACCGCGGTCATCATGAGCCCCACCACCCCGAAGGCGACGTTGGTGATGACAAAAGCCTGAGCGATGATCCGGGGACGCTCCAGCCGCAGCCGATCCAACGGACGTAGCTCTCCGTGGGGAGCGGGCTCCCGGCGCCAGCCCCACCAGAAGTTGCCGAGCATGATCGCCCAGCAGATCGCTCCGACGGAGAACACCAGGATCCCGAAGTAGACGAGGTCCTGCTGAGCCAACACCGGCAGCCCCGCGGTGCCCGCGTAGACCCCCTCGTTGAGCAGCAGGCCGCCGGCGGTCAGGAACGCCGCGCCCAGAAAGCCGCTGACTGTGATGGCGGTCCAGTTGCGCACCCGGTGACGGTGCACCTCGTAGCAGCCTCCCATGGCGCCCAGCACCTTCCAGACCATGGGGGAGCCCAGCGCCCAGATCATCCAGGGTGGGACGATCGCGGGCAGCCAGTCGACCGCCAGGTTGTAGTGGAAGTCGTAACCGTCCCAGGCTCGCAGCAGGACCATGGTCGCCCAGACCGCAATGGTGTAGATGAGCAGGTAGAAGGCCGAGCCGAACACCAATTCGAAGCGCTTCTCGACCACCCGCTGGAGTCCGCCGTCCGGCCCCTGGAGCCACCCCGCCACCCGCCAGTAGAGCGGGAGCCCCAGCACCAGGATGATAAGGACCGGGGTGAACCAGGGCAGGATGTCCATCAACAGGTTGAAGTGGAAGACGTAGGGGTTGGCCACCTTGAGCACCACCATCACCGCCCACACCACCAACACGAACAGCAGGCCCAGCATCACCGCGGCGGTGGCGACCTCGAAGCGGCGTCGGATGAAGGTGTCCCAGCTCATGCGA
>JAKAWF010000527.1 GCA_021817025.1 bacterium | reverse complement strand
GGCGACCGCTCCTCGCCGCTCGAGGTTGGAAGCCATGGACCCGGGGTCAACCTCCAGCCCGCCCACGACCTGGGTCATGGTGCGCAGCATGTGCCCCAAGGCCATGGTGGCGTCGGGCAGCGCGATCCGCTCCACCGCGGAGTGCGAGATGTCGCGTTCGTGCCAGAGCGCGACATCCTCCATCCCCGCCACCATCAGCCCACGCAGGATCCGACTCAAGCCGCAGATCTGTTCCAGTCGCACCGGGTTGCGCTTGTGGGGCATGGCGGAAGACCCCTTTTGGAGAGGTCCGAACGGCTCCTTCGCCTCTCCGACCTCGGTGCGCTGGAGATGGCGGAGGTTGGTCGCGAGCCGCTCCAGCACCGCTCCGGTCAGCGCCAGCTGGCAGAGGTAGGCGGCGTGGCGATCGCGGGCCACCACCTGAGTGGTGATCGCCGCCGGCTCCAACCCCAGCTCCGAGAGGGCCATCTCCTCCACCTCGGCCGACACGGTGGCATGGGTGCCGACCGTGCCGGAGATCTTGCCCACCACCACCTCGGCCGCGGCCAGCCCCAGGCGGTGACGGCAGCGCCGCACCTCGTCGAGGTGGTTGGCGAGCACGAACCCGAAGGTGACCGGCTCGGCATGCATCCCGTGGGTCCGGCCGATCATGGGCGTCCTGACGTGCCGCTCCGCTAGGTCCGCCAGCGCCTGGGCCAAGGCCTCCAGCTCGCGGTCCAGGAATCGTTGCGCCTGCCTCAGCTGGAGTGCCAGGGCGGTGTCGACCACGTCCTGGCTGGTGAGCCCGAGGTGAACCTGGCGGCCGGCCCCCCCCAGTTGCTCCTGGAGGGCGCTCACGAAGGCTGCGAGGTCGTGGCCCTGTTCCGCCTCCAGCTGCTTGACCCTGGCCACCGAGGGCGGGCGGACCGAGCTGATGGCGAGGGCGTCCTCTCGCGAGATCTCGCCCAGCTCGGCCCGCGCCCGGCAGACGGCCTGCTCAACCTTGGTCCAGAGTCGCATCCTGGACTCCTCCGACCAGATTGCACGCAGCTCCTCGGGCGCGTAGCGGTCGATCACGAGGGGAGGCCAGGAAGGAGGGACGGCACGGTGCTCAACTGGCTCGAGTATAGAGGGGGGAGCGCGGTCCGGCGAGCTCCGCTCGTGTCGCTGGCGAGGGCTGCCGCCGGTTAACGTTGGGGCGTGGCGCCGCCCCCAGCGACAGTAACCGAAGTGTCACCTCCCACGTTCACGCTGCCGACCGGGGCGGTCGAGCCGTGAGCCTCCCCAGCGACGACGAGGAGGCTCTGATCGCCAGAGCCAAGGAGGATCCGGAGTCATTCGGCGCTCTCTATGATCACTACTTTCCCCAGATCTACCGCTACGTGGCCGCTCGGGTGGGCAGCCGGGAGCTGGCCGAGGACATCACCAGCGAGGTCTTCTTCAAGGCGCTGCGTGCGATCGGCCGGTACCGTCACACGGGCCATCCCTTCTCCTCCTGGCTCTACCAGATCGCGGTCAACGCGATCACGGACCACTACCGCTCGCGGCGCCGCTCCGAGGAGAGCCTGGATGAGGGGCCGGAGTTGGTTGACGTCGCCACCCCAGTGGACGAGGATGTCGCTCAGCGAATGGGAGCGCGGGACATCTGGGCACTCATCGAGGCGCTGCCCGAGCAACAGCGGGTGGCGATGACCCTCAAGTACGGTGAGGATCTCAAGTTGGCAGAGATAGGGGAGATCATGGGCAAGTCGGAGGGGGCGGTGAAGCTGCTCATCTTCCGCGGTACGGCGACCTTGCGCCAGCAGCTCTCAGCGCGCCGCCCCGGAGCCGAGGAGGACCCGATTCGTGGCTAGGGGCCCCATCTGGCGGGGAGGGGGGGGCCGGCGGCCGGACCAGGATCCCGAGCTGTTGCAGATCTTCGGCAATCCGGAGCGGCGTGGCGATCGCGAGCTGCTCCAGGTGGCCCACGAGATCCAGCGCCGCATCCACCAGGAGACCCCTCCCGCGGCGGACCCGGCCTACCGCGCCCACCTGCGCGCCAGCCTCATGGCCGAGGCGCAGCACCGGCAGCGCCTCAGGCCAGCTGCCCGGGGCCGCTTCGGGTTCCTCTTCGGAGCCGGATTGGGACTGGCGGGGCTGGCCATGGTGGCGCTGGTGCTGCTCTCGGTGTTGGTCCCCACCCACCAGCCGGCGGTGACCGTCAGGGCATCGGTCCAAGGCAACCCCCGGGTCCCGGTCACCCAGGCGATCCAGCTCAGCTTCAACCAGCCGATGGAGGAGAGCCAGGTCGCCAAGGGGCTCTCCATAACCCCTGCGGTCGCCTATTCGACCAAGTGGCCGGACCCCAGCACCCTGGTGATCGCTCCCCGGCACGAGCTGGCTCCCAACGTCTCCTACCTGGTGACCATTGCCCGCCAGGATGCGCGCTCCGAGGACGGCGCCATGCCCCTCTCCAACGTGGTGATCCCGTTCGGAACCGAGCCCCTGAACGCCACCGCGTCCGGCTATCCCCCCTCCTTGGTCGCGGTGACTCAGGTGGCGACCGTCCAGGGAGCCCAGGCCCTGTCCTACTCACCCAATGGAGAGCTGTTGCTGACCGCTTCTGGACCGGTGGTTGCCACGGGGTCGGTGGCGCCGGTGGCGCCAACCACCGGCAGCACGAGCGCCACCGTCTACGACCTCAGTGCCAGACCCAGCGTGATAGCCACCGGGGCCGCCGGCGCCACCACTTCGCCGGACAGTCAGCAGCTGGCCTACTGGAGCGTGTCCGGCAACGGGACCGCCACCCTGGAGGTGAGCCCACTGGCGGGAGGGG
>JAKAWF010000057.1:11738-16034 GCA_021817025.1 bacterium | reverse complement strand
TCACCGGAGCGCTCATCGCGGGAGGGCTCTGGACCATCTGGGGACTTCCGATTCTCTTCGCCCGGCACGCGCTAGGTGCGGGGGCGGCCGGGGACTTCGCCGCCACCCAGCTCCTTGCCGGGGCCCTCATCTGGGGCACTGCCCCTCTCGTGACCGCGTTTTTCCCGACCATAGCCCGCGCCCGCCGCCGGGCCCGTTCCGCCGTCCTATACGGCGGGCTGGCCACCTGTGCCCTAGCGCTCCTCGGTGCTGGGGCACTCACCTTGATCGGGCCGCTGATCGTTCACCACCTGTATGGCGCCGGCTTCACCGGGTCCCGACTCCTGATCGCGATGCTGTCGGTTTCGGCCACGGCAACCGCCTGCGCTACCTTCGCGGCCTGGGCCGCTGTGGCAGGCCGCGCCCATGTAGGCGGAGTCCTACTGGGCCTCACGGCAGCCATCCTTTCCGAGCTGATCTGGGACTCGGCGAGCCCCCGAAGCGCGGAGGCCCTGGCCCTCGGACCGGCGCTCGCGCTGGTGGTTGGCGGAGTCACGTTCGCGGTGGTGGGCAGACGCTTGGGCTCCTTGAGCCCTGGGACGGAGAGCCGCCCTGCGGAGATGCCAACCAGTGAGCGGACGGCGGCGGCGCTCACGGGCGATCCGTGAAGATCCTGGCCCTCACCTGGAAGCACCCCCTGGACCCCGCCGCGGGGGGCGCGGAGCGGTACCTGATGGAGGTGACCCGGCGCTGGGCTGACTCCGGGCATGGCGTCACGATCTTCGGGCCGCAGAGCCGCGGAGTCCCCGGGCTCACTATCGCCAGTGACCGTCCCGGCGTGGAATACTTGGGGCGTGGATCGCGGTGGACGGTGTTCCGTGCCGCTCGCCGGTACCTGCGCTCCCATGGCCACGAGTACGACCGGGTGCTGGAGACGGTGAGCACCCGGCCGTTTGCCGCACACTCGATCATGGGCCAGAAGGTAGTCGCCCTGTATCACCAAACCGCTGAGGAGGTGTGGGATCTCGAGTTTCCCCGGCCGATCGCTATCTGGGGGCGCCACCTCCTCGAGCCCTCATGGATCCGCCAGATGCGCAATGCCCGGGTGGTGGCCAACTCGCCCTCCACAGCCACGGCGCTGGCTCGATTCGGCGTTGTTTGCGAAGCCGTGGTGCCACCGGGATGCGAGGCGCCTGCAGCCCTCACCGCTCGCCAGGGCCCCTCGCTCTACCCCCGTCTCCTCTGGGTAGGCCGGATGGTTCGCACCAAGCGGCCGGAAGACGCCGTCTTCGCCCATGCCATGGTTCGCGAACGCTTCCCGGCCACCTCCCTGGACATGGTCGGCACCGGATACCTCCGGGAACAGCTGGCGGCTCTGGACTCGCACGGGGTCACCATCCACGGGCGGGTGAGCGAGCAGGCCAAGCACGCGCTCATGGAGCGCGCCGACGTGCTTTTGCTCCCAGGAACGCGGGAGGGCTGGGGAATCGTGGCGCTGGAGGCGGCCGCCTACGGGGTTCCCGTTGTGGCCTATGACATCCCAGGGCTTCGAGATGCAGTTGTGGATGACGTTACAGGCATACTCGTGCCACCGAACCCCACCGCCCTAGGACTGGCCGCTGCCCGCCTGCTACAAGATTCCAACCGCTGGCGCCAGCTCTCCAGGGCGGCCCGGCAACGCGCGCAAGAGTTCAATTGGGACCGAGCATCTCAAGACCTGCTTCGGGCCCTCAGCCACTCCACCTCGCCAGCTGCAGGACTGACAGCGTCTCACTGTGCCTTTGGTCCCTCCCGCCAAGCCACCACCCCTTCCACGTCCTCCATCCACTTCACATCCGATCCGCACCCTCCGGAGGGCCACTGAGTTGGAGGTGGCAATGAACTGGGGAATCACCGGTCTGCTTGGTCAGTACCGGGCGGACTTTGTCCTCAACGATGGCTGCGAAGTGCTCAGCCTCGCATGGCGCACATCATCGTTTGACCGGCGGCGCACTGGTCATCCAAGATGCTCCTCCCCTTCCGCCGAGAACCCGATGGTCTTGGCCTTGACCACGGCGACCTGCGTGGTCCCAGCTGCTTCCAAGGCTCGGTGCAGGCGAGTCCCGGCGTATGTGGACAACCAAGTGGCACACTGTCCCCACCCCCGGGATGTGGACAGTGTGGTACGCACGTCAACCAGCGCCAATTGGAGTGTGGAGTCGGAAGAGCCGCGGGCCTTTATCCGACGCGCTATGCAAGGTCCGTGCGACTCTCGGCGCGTCACTCGAAGTTCAGGCCCTCCTTGCTCAAGGCAGAGCCCGCCTGCATCAACGTCAGTTCTCGATCAGGAGGTCTAAGGTCACCTTGAAAGTAGCGACTCGGGAGATGCTGAACCCCAATCGCCCACCAGCGGGTGTGGCCCCGGGTCACCACCCGCTCGCCATCCCGTCCGTCCGGGCAGCATCCTCATGAAGGGAGCCATCTGCCCGCTGCCCCGATCTCAGGACGGGCAATCGCTCCGGTTGGAAAGGATCGATCCCGGGCCATCGCCGCACGATGACCCGTACCTGCACGCGACTAAGAACGAGAGGGAGGTGACATGGTCCTGGCCGACCACTACCCTCTGACCACGCCGATCTTGGTCGCTGGTGCCGGGGGTTTCATCGGCGGCCACCTTGTTTGCGCGCTCGAGGCACAAGGCTTCTCCCGGATTCGCGCGGTTGACTGCAAGCCGGTCGCACAGTGGTTCCAGCGGGGCCGGAGTTCGGTCATGGTCGAGGCAGACCTGCGCAGGCGAGAGGCCTGCTTCGCCGCAACAGAGGGCTCAACTCTCGCCTTCAACTTGGCGGCCGATATGGGTGGCATGGGGTACATCGAGCAGAACAAGCTGAACTGCATGCTCTCGGTCTTGATCAACACCCATATGCTCGAGGCCGCCGCAGCCTGCGGCGTGGAACGCTTCTTCTTCGCCTCCTCCGCCTGTGTCTACCGTGCAGATCTGCAGACTGTCACGGACGCCAAACCCCTACGCGAGGAGGACGCCTACCCAGCGATGCCGGAGGACGGCTATGGATGGGAGAAGCTTTTCAGCGAGCGTATGTGTCGCCACTTCGGGGAGGAAACGGCGCTGACCACCCGCGTCGCCAGATTCCACAATGTTTACGGTCCCCATGGCTCCTATGCGGGGGGGCGGGAGAAGGCCCCAGCTGCCGTTTGTCGGAAGGTCGCACAGGCCAAGCTCACCGGAGTCCACGAAATCGAGATCTGGGGAGACGGCGAGCAGACTCGCAGTTTCCTATACATCGACGACGCCGTGGAAGGCATGCAAGCCTTAATGACGAGTCAGGTGGCGGCACCAACGAACCTGGGCAGCGACAGACTCATCAGCATCAACGCGCTTGTCGATGCAGTCGAGGGCATCGCTGGCATCCGATGCCGCAGAACCTACCGGCCAAACGCGCCCTTGGGCGTTCGAGGTCGGAACAGCGACAATGCGTTCGTAACCCGGTCTCTCGGATGGAGCCCGTCAGTGACCCTGGAGGCTGGTCTGGCACGCACCTACCAATGGATCTATGACCAGGTGAGTCAAGAGTTCGAGGCCACGGGGCCGTAATGACTGCGAGCGAAACAGCGCAGACAGGCACTGTTGTCGGCACCACTGAGGTGGCGGTGCTGGTCGTGTCGTGTGACAAGTACTGCGACCTCTGGGAGCCGTTTTTCACCTTCATGAGCCGGCATTGGCCCGACTGCCCGTACCCGGTGTTCCTGCTCGCTAATCAGATGCAGTGGTCGTGCCTTGGGGTAACCACACTCCGAGTTGGGCCGGACGTTGCGTGGAGCGATTCCCTCCACCGGGCCGTTCGGCGGCTTGGCGTACCCTATGTCTTGACCATCCAGGACGATTTTCTGCTGGAGGCGCAAGTATCGACCCCGGCGATAGTCCGCGCGGTGAGCGAACTACAGGAGCGCGGAGGTGCTTACCTCCGCCTAGTACCCTCCGCAGCTCCGCGGCTGCGATGGATGCGGCGCCGCCTGCCCATTGTATCCATCATCCGTCCCCATGCCCCATATCGGATCTCGAACCAGGCGTCAGTGTGGGACAGCAGGGCCTTGCTTCGACTTCTACGGCCTGGCGAGTCACCATGGGCAATGGAAGTGCATGGGTCGGAGCGGAGTTCGGGGGACGTGGCCGCATACCTTTCTGCGACCTCTCCGCTCTTGCGATACCATAGTCATGGCGCCGTGATCAGGGGGAAGTGGTCGCGACGCGCGGCGCAACGATGTATTTAGCGTGGAGTTTGTTTGCCGTGGTTTCCTGTCCAGTCCGTCGTGGAGACC
>JAKAWF010000057.1:0-11728 GCA_021817025.1 bacterium | reverse complement strand
CGGCCCGGTCGCCCGGTCCAGTCGATCGTCGCAACCTGGCGTCAAGCGGCTGTGGACGCGGCCTTCAACATCGCGATGGCTCTATCTCCCGACTTGCTATGGAGGTTGACGCTCGCACGGTACGGGACCGGCACTCGCGGTGCTGAGGGCGCGACGGCGGCTTCCGCCGAGGGTCCGGCGGACCGTTCGGTTGGCACAGCGGGCTGAGCGATGGGCCTTCAACGCCGTCTCGGGCCGTTGCTCGCGAGGCACCGGCTGCCTAGGTGGGGCTACCGCGAAGTCGACTACCGGCTGTGGCGACTGAGTGGGTTTGGCCATACACCAGCACGCCAAAAGGCCAAGCTGCTGGCTGGGTCGGCGACCGTCGAGCGCCGGACCTTCATCGAGACGGGAACATACCGAGGAGACATGCTAGCGCGGCTGCTGGATGCATTTGATCGCCTGTACTCAGTTGAGCGCGACCCTGAACTCTACCTAGCCGCAGTCAGGCGCTTCAGAAACGCGCCAAAGGTGACGGTCTACCACGGTGACTCAGCAGCCGCCCTATCCAGGATTCTCGCTGTGGTCAGTCGTCCAAGTGTTCTGTGGCTCGACGCTCACCCAGCACCAGGGGAGCCTGGGGAAGCAGCCCTTCTCTCTGAGCTGCAAGCCATCCTTGAGCATCCGGGCGGTGGCCATCGCGTTCTCATCGACGACATACGGGCGTTTTCGGGAGAGCGGGGATGGCCAAGCCTCCTTGACATTGTGGTACCGCTCCATCGAAGCGGAAGAGTCACAAGGGTATCGGTCGACTCAGACGTGATGAGCTTCAACGTGGAGGCGGAAGGCTTCCCAACTGGTGAAACGCTGTGACCCGCAGACGTCCGGGCGCGGTCGGCCCAGCGATGTTTCGTGGCTCTGTCTGGATGGACTCCCGACGCTGTCGGCCGTGGTTCGCGGTCGGGGGCACTCTGCTGCCTTGCGGTTCAGTAGTGCGCCACAGAGTGTCACCAACCGCAATGCTTGGGCGTCCGGAGGGCTGGATCCCGGCGTCTCCCATTGGCCTCGGAGCCAACGAGCAACTAGTTTGCCAGGGGGCGACCGTGTTCCTGGGGGCAGTTCGGAGTGCGCGCCCCACGGCGAGGCAACTTCGCACGTCAAGGTCCGCTGCCTGATGCCGGCCAACCGGGCTCCATCCGGTCACTTTGACAGAGCACCTGACGTGACCGTGGTCGTGCCCACAAGGAACGCGGCCCGCACCTTGGCGGCCTGCCTGGAGTCGCTTCGCGCCCAGACCCACCCGTGCCGGGTCGTCATAGTGGACAACGGCTCCACAGACGGCACCCAGCAGATTGCGGAACGCTGGGCGGACGCCGTGCTGAGAGCGGGGCCGGAACGCTCCGCCCAGCGGAACCTGGGCGCCCGCACTAACCCTGCCGAGTTCCTGGGCTTCATTGACGCTGACATGGTCTTGGAGACTTCGGTGGTGGAGGAGGCCGTGGCTCTCCTACGCGGAGGGGCGGGATCGGTCATCGTCCCCGAGCGCACGGTGGGGACTGGGTTCTGGGTTGAGGTGCGCGCGTTCGAGCGTTCGTTCTACCAAGGCTCGGACGCGATCGAGGCCCCGCGGTTCTTCCGCAGTGAGGTTTTTGAGCGCGCCGGTGGCTTCGACGAGCAATTGACCGGGCCAGAGGACTGGGACTTGGGCCGGGCCGTGCGCAAGCTGGCACCCGTAGCCCGCACGAAAGCGTCCATTGCGCACGACGAGGGGAACCTGGGGTACCTGGAGGCCTGTCGCAAGAAGGCGCACTACGCCGTCGGGGTGCGCCGCTACTTGGCCAAGCGCGGTCCGCAGGCACTCCTAGTCGCCAGCATGCGCCCATGGCTGTCGCGGCCCTGGAGGCTCGCCAACCGCAGGGGCACTGGCCTCCTCGCCCTGAAGACTGGGGAGACGGTGACGATCGCGGCGGTCTGGGGGTGGTCGGCGGTGACCGCCGCCTTCTCGCCGCTGGCGGCGCGGAACCATCGTTCTGCTGCCCCGGCAACTGGATCGGCGACGCTGGTTGGCGCTCTTAGGGAAGTCGGCCGCTGGCTTGACGGGCCTGCGCAAGCTGGTCGTCGCATCGTCAATCACGCCGGAACGAGCTTTAGGGTATTCCTCGCGGTCCGTCATGGCAGCAGCACCCTTGGGCGTCTCGCCGCGGGAATGCTTGCCCCGCGGCTGGCAGGGGACGTGGATTTCCAGACCAGGGACGGTCTTCTGCTGGTAGCCCCCGCCCGGAATTACGTCTGGTGCCCGATCGTGGAGGTCGTCGTCGACGACTGCTACCGGATGCGTCAGTTGGCGGGAGAGCTGCCCGTGCCCGTATCCCGCGTCCTCGACATCGGAGCCCACATCGGAGCCTTCAGTTGTGCACTCGCAAGAGCCGTCCCTGGGGCCCAGTTGACCGCTGTCGAGCCCAGCGCGGAGCGGGTCGCATACTTGCTTCGGAACGTCGCGGGCAACGACCTTCAAGGCCGCATCGCCGTGGTTCAGACCGCGGTCTCCGGGCAGAGAGGGCACCGGCTTCTGACTCCGATCGGTGTCCTGGAGGCAGCTTCAGATCCGGAAGCCACCGGCGAATGGGTTGAAGTGATCGCGTTCGAGGACCTGCTGGCTTCCACCCCCGGTCCGATTGATCTCGTCAAGATGGACTGTGAGGGGTCTGAATACGAAATCTTCGCTTCGACCTCCGACGCCGCGCTGGGCAGAATCGAGCGGCTTCTGCTCGAGTACCACCCGGCCCCCCCCGATGCGATCCGCCAGCTGTTCGCCAAACTGGCACGTGCTGGCCTGAAGGAGCGGTGGAGGCAGGATTACCAGCGCGGTCAGTGTGGAGTCGTCTGCCTGAGTCGCCAGGCCGGCTGACTGTGGCACCAACTTTTCGGCCGACCCGGGGCCGTCCGCATGTGGGATTCGTGACTGACTCTTTCCTCGATGCCCGACGAGAGCTCTTCGAGGGAGGAGCTGAGCGGCAGCTGCTCCACCTGGCCTCGGTGGCAAAGGGCCTGGGCGCCGAGGTCACGATCTACCAGCGCAGTCCGGATCCGTGGCAGTGCAGCTATCAAGGGATTCGGGTGGTGGCGCAGCCTACAACGCCCCTTCTCCCCGGAAGGACGCTGGCCAGACGGGCTCTCCGTGACGGTTGCACCCACCTGCACTTCCAATACCTTAACCAGGTACCGTGGCGGTCGAGGGGGGTTACCGTGACGGCTACGGGCCACGCGGTCTACTGGGACATCCCATACGTCGACCGCTACCGAAGTTGGTACCCTGGTGGCCGCCTGGCTGCAATCCTGCTGCCAGCTTGGTGCCGGCACGAGCGCCACCGCTGCCTCCGGGCAGTCGGGCGCTGTGAGCGTGTCATGGTGACGGACTCCTCACTGCTGCGGTTCGTGCAAAGCGGCCGGCCGGGCCTGCGGCTCCGGGTCGAGGTGGTCCCGAACTTCACCGACCTCCCAGATGACCCCGAGGTTGGGCCCATCGATCTGGAAGCCCATCCGGCTCTCCAGCCGCTGGTCGCGGCGCGCCTTCAGGGCGCAATCGTGGTCCTGGTGCCCAGGAACCTCTCCTTCGTTCGGGGCGGCGCCTGGCTGCCGGAGATTGTCGAGCGCACGGTGTCATCTGCACCCGCCGGCGGCACCTGCCATTTCTTCCTGACTGGAGCGCCGGTGAACGTCTACGGTGCAGGGGGGCGGTACCGCCGCCTTTTCGATCACCAGGTCAAAGCTCTGTCCGGAATGGCGCGTGATCGGCTGCACCTGTTAGGTGGAGTGCCGCGGGGATCGATGCGGGCGGCCTATAAAGCTTCGGATGTCATCCTCGTTCCCACCTTCGCCCACGAGGGCACCTCCTTGGCGGCGATTGAGGCGATGGGAGCCAGCCGGCCGGTGGTGGCGACCAATGTCGGCGGACTGAACGACCTGGTGGCAGACCATGTCAGTGGAGTGCTGGTACCCCCAGACCCGGAGCAGCTGGCAGCGGCGGTGGCGGAGCTGGCTCAGGACTCAGAACTGCGGACGAGGTTGGGCGCCGAGGGTCGACGTCGCGTAAGTGCGATGTTCACAGAAGAGCACTGGCGGCACCGGGCAGAGCACTTCGCGCGCATTTCGGGGTGGGATGCCACCGAGGAGTCGGCGTGATGGCAGTGCGCATCCTGGTAGCCCCGGCAGGGGCACGGTTCTCGGCCGAGTCGGGGTCGGAGTCTGGATGGCTGTACGACGTTGTGACCGGTGTCGCGTCGAGCGAGCCGGACTTCCGGTTCACCTGCATGGCCGGGGGATCGGATGACGCGACACCGGAGAGGATCAAGGTGGTTACTATCGGGAGCTGGCGTTCGGACGAGCTGGCGGGGCTCTCACTCCCCTTCCGGATCGACAGGGCAGCCAGAGCCGGCGTCTCGTCTGGGCAGTTTGACCTCGTGCATCACGGGCTCCCGTTCGCCGCCGGAAGGTCGTTCAGTATTGTGGGCGCAAGGGCAGTCCGTCACGGTGTACCCCTCGTCGTCGGGCCAGTCCAGACTCCCCTGGAGTGGACTGGGCGCGAGGAGCGCAGCGGACAGCTCGCCGCGGTGGGAGGCTCCGCCTCGCGGGCCAGGCTAGCGGCGATGGCGCGCTTCGCGTGGCCCCTGTTCTCCGCTGCATTCGGCCGGCTGTCCGCCCGGACGCTGCGGAGCGCCAGCCGGGTCGTCGCAATCAGCCCGGCGGCACGGGAGCTGGTGATCGCGGCTGGGGTGGGGCCGGATCGGGTGGAGGTCATCCCGCCAGCGGTCCGGCTTCCCAGTGACGGGACACAGACCTGGCCGCGGCCAGGTACGAGCCTGCGCATCCTGACGGCTGGCTACCTGATCGAGCGTAAGGGCACCATGGAGATCGTGAGGGCGGTGGCCGGACTGGCGGCCGCGGGAGAGCCCGTGGTCCTGGACGTGGCGGGTGACGGGCCCGAGATGGCTCACATCCGGGAAGCGGTGGGGTCTCTCACCGGAGGGAAGTCGGTCCGCCTCCACGGCTGGCTGGAACGACACCGCCTTGCCGAACTCTACGCCACAGCCCACGTCTACGTCTCGATGTCTCGCGCCGAGAGCTGGGGACACTCCTTGGCGGACGCCCTGGGGGCGGGCCTCGTGGCGGTATCCTCGTACAACGTGGGGGCTAGCGCTATGGTGGGCATGGGCGCGCCCCTCCGCGTCCTCCCGGCCCGGGACTGGAAGCACCTGTATGAAGAGCTTCGTCAACTGTGCCGGAGCGATGTGGCAGAACTGCAGCAGGAGGGTGAGTCCGGTGCCGGGTGGGCCGCTGCGACCCTCAGTGTTCCCGTGATCGCCAGCCGTTGGTCGATGATTTACCGAGAGGC
The DNA here is from genome assembly GCA_021817025.1 of bacterium. The sequence goes on along the minus strand of JAKAWF010000057.1, from coordinate 6,357 downwards.
GGTGAGCGGTCGGCCGCTCCCTTCGCCGCGCGGCTGAATGGGTTCCTGTGGACCATGACTCGACCCCTGGCACGTCGGCTCCCTTGGTGGAGACACGGAGTTCGGCGCCTCGACATTGGGCGTTGGCGATCCTGGCCGAGGCAGTCGGCGTCCACCGCGGCTTCGAGAACTGGTTCCCAGTCTCCTGCCGACTCCTCGTGGGAAGGGTGTTCAACCGCCCGCCAGCGCTACGCCTACGGTCGCGGCAGGGTCCGATCCTGGAGACTCTGGTGGGCGATCGCAGCTGGAGGACTTGCGTCGAGGTCTTCGGCCGAGACTGCTACCGGCTGGCCGCGTTGCACCTGCCACCGGCGCCAACCGTCGTCGACATCGGCGCCAACCTTGGCGCCTTCACGCTCGCTGTGGGCGCTGTCCGGCCACAAGCCCAGATCGTTTCCTTTGAGCCCAGCCCCACCGCCTTTGGCATACTTGCCCTCAATGTGGAGCGCAACGAGTCTTCACGCTCCGCGATCACCCTGCGCCAGGTGGCGGTGACGGGGGCGGGAGCCGGGCCGTCTGTTAGGCTGGCAGAACGAGACGGCGACCTCTGCACCAGCTCCATCGTCTCCGGCGCCTCAGGGGAGCCAGGAGTGAGGGAGGTAAAGGTGCCAGCAGTCAGCCTCGCCGATGTGCTCTCCGGGTGCCCGGAAGGGATCGATCTGATCAAGATCGACGCCGAGGGCGCGGAGTATGACATGGTCCTCACCACCCCGGCCGCGACGCTCAGAACAGCCCACCAGTGGGTGATCGAATACCATCGGGTGCCCGGACACAGCTTCGAGGAGCTGGCGCGCCACCTCCGAGTGGCCGGCTTTACCTGTTCACGCCTTGAGCACAGCGCCCTTCCAGGCCAAGGGCTGGCCTGGTGGGAGAGACGCGCTGAAGACAGGTGACCGAGTTCCCTGCATGGGTGGTTGTGCCCCCTTCAAGCGCCCCTGCTGCGAGCAGGGCATGAGATCGGCCGGTGCGCGATTCCACTCGCGCGTGCATCGCCGTTTCGTTGTGAGCACATACTGGCGGGAGCGTTCTGGTCGGCCCGTTTGGTCGACCTTCGCCCCCCGGTGCCGTGGCGGCGGGAGGCGCACGGCCTGCCGACCCAGCCCGGCTCGTCCGGCCCATGGCCGGGCAAGGACGGAGGTCATTGGTAGGGTGAGCTGCGATCCGGTGTCCTTCTGGGAGGGCGCCGCCGCCTTGCGAATCGCGCGGGTGCGGGCCGGAGCCGTCATTCTGTGACTCTCCGGCGGGATAGCGCTGCGGCTCCGGCGGCGGTTGGACGTAGCCACCTATCTCGCGACCGCGCTCGATGCCCTGACCCTGGCGGACACGGTGGCAGCCCTCATCCCGGACGCACCCAGTTTCCCGGGCGCGGTCGGCCGCGCGCGATACACGGTCCCAATTCTGGCCAACCAGCCTCCCCAGGAGCATCCTGGACCAGCCTGGACCGAGAGGCTCCTATCGGTAGCCTGCGTTGGGTGACTCTCGGCCAACCGGGGAGCGCTGCGGCGGCGAAGGTATGCGTCCCTGGACGTGACGGCCGCGCCGTAAGGATTTCCGCTGGGGCCGAGCCACTCCTCAAGTGGAAGCCGCCTGCCTGCCCGCCGGACGATTCTGCGGACCAGTGGACGACGTGCGCAGCGCAGCGCGCCTGCTCCACGGCTTCCCGCTGGGGTCGACCCACTGCGATCCGCGTTCCTTCATGCATGCGTACCAAGACCCCGTCAAGGTCAAGTACGACCTCGCCGCCAGCATGAGCGTGGTGAGCGCCTTGTCATTCAGCGTAAAGGAGACATGGTCGGCGCCCCAGAGCATCGCGTTGCTGGGGTTGGGGAAGCGACGCAGGCAGCGCAATCGCAGCCGACCAGTATTGAGCTTGCGGAGCATCCATCGCTGATGGGGGCCAAACGGCCACGGCGCGCCTTCGTTGCATGGGCGGAAACGGCCCTGTGAGACGATCGGGAAAGCCGCTCACCCCTGCGGATCTCCCCGCCGCCCCCGAACGGCGAGTACCCGAGGCTGGCCGAGCCGCCAGCGAAGTCACGGTCGCGGCCGCCTTGGCGGTGGTAGCGACTGCACTGCTTGGGATGTGGCTAGTGCGCAATTCGCTGGCAGGCGTCGTTCGGGTGGTGACGGTCTCAGCGGACACGGTCGACGGGGCGACTGCCGGATGGACGCTAGCTCTCTTGGTTTGGTGCACGCTGGCCGCAGCGTTGATTCTCTCCATTCGCGCCCCGCGGGGATGGGAGGGCAGCCGCGAACTCCATGGGTCAGCTTCCGACGCACCGGGTAGAGCAACCGGCGGGAGTTCGGTCCAGCCCCAGGCAACAACGGACGCAATTTCGCCCTCCTCGCGCATGACGACGGTTGGGTGGACCGCTGGATGGGCGATCCTTCTTCTGGGCGTGTACCACGGACTCTTTCTCCCCGGGGCGATCACCTGGGGAGACTGGGGCTACTTCATCAACGCCTCCGCGGTGAAGGCCTTCTTTCCCGTGCCATCGCTTTGGTCGTTCGTGAACCTTGGCACCGCCAACATCCTGGGCGGATCTCTGGCACCGGTCGAGTCCGCGATGGGCGCGCTGGCCACTGTGGGAGTCCCATACCCCATTCTGGAGCGCCTCTGGTTCTATGTCCCTGCAGTGGCGCTCTCGTATTCCGGCGCGGTGCTGCTGGCCCGCCGCCTGGGAGCGCAGGCAGCGCTGGCAGCCTGGGCGGGAGCATTCTACGCCTCCAATCCTTATGCGCTGATACTGGTTTCGGGTGGTCAGCTCACCATGGGGGTCGGCTACGCTCTCTTCCCCTGGGTGGCACTGGCCGGAATGTCTATGTGGGCGCAGGGGAACCTTCGGTCCGGCATCGCCCTGGGAGCAGTGGTGGGACTGCAGGCTTGGTTCGATCCCCGGACCGCCTGGCTCTCTGTTGCCGGCATGGCAACCGCCCTCTTGGTCCTGGCTGCCCTTGCGCGTCGGCCGCGTCTGCGGCAAGTCCGATGGAGGCCCATTGGAGCTGCCGTTCTAGTCCTCAGCCTGGCGCAGGGCCCGTGGCTGGTACCGGCTATCCTCGCGGTTCAGCCCCACCTACCAGCGGGGTACACCACGACGTCGGCACTGCAAACGTTCAGCCTCATGAGCCTGGCCGACGGGCTCACGGTGTTCCACCCGTTCTGGCCCACGATGCAGTTCATTGCGTTGCACAGCGTGCCGGTGCTCTGGCTCGGTGTCCCAGTCATAGTGGCGGTGACCCTGGCTCGAGACCCGCTCGACCGGGGCGTCCAGATTGGTGCCGCCCTCTATCTCGTGTTCGCCGCCCTGGTGTCTGGCGCAAACATGCCCTTCGGAGCGATAAACGGCTGGCTCTTCAGCCACGTCCCTGCAATGGATGTGTTTCGCGACCCGTCGCCGTACTTCGGGCCAGCCGCCCTGGGGGTGGTAGTGGCCGTTGCCGCAGGGTTCTCCCCGAAGCGAAAGGCTGGGTCGGGGGTGGCGGCTGCGGTACGAGAGGCCCATCTTCGACGCACCGCGCGGGCGCCGTCGCGGATACGGGCGCGCCTGGCTGGTGCCTGTCTTGGCCACTCAAGCCTTCCCCTTCTCGCGGTGGGGATCTGGGGGGGGACGCTGGTCGCGGTGAGCGGCTGGCCCGCCCTCTCTGGGGCGCTGGGTCACAACTTGGCGCCCCGTCCAGTACCCGCACGGTACGCCAAGCTGGCCCGTGAGATCCTCGGCGGCCCGGACGGAGCTGTGTTGTGGGTGCCGAACACGTCGCGCTTCGCCCCAGTAAGCCCAGCTCATCCATCGGTGTCGGCATTCGACCTCACCGAGACGACCGGTGCCTCCTTCACTCAAGCGCCCCAGGGCCTGTCCTGGTTGGGCGTGCCCAGCGTCGTCAGCTCGATTCTGCAGCAATACGACATCCGCATGGTGGTGGTGCGCGACGACTCAGCAGCCTACCGCGAACTCTTGCTGTCCCCAGTTTCCACTCGAGCCGCAGCTCTGACCGCCCTGACCTCTGTCCGAGGCTCTCAGCGGACGACCCTTCCCGGCCTCACGCTGTTCCGACTCGGTCCGGCACCATACCCCCTGGCCGTGTTCGACCGGTCGGCCGCATCCCCGGGGCCGACGTCGCATTTGGCCGGTCGGATAGCGAGGAAGGAACTGACAGTGACATCCTACGCCACCGGCCTACCCGGATGGCAACCAGTGGGAGACGCCAACGACTATCTCCACCAAACTCTAGCCCAGGCAGGTATTTCCGCATCTGTCGGTGGCCGTGGCACATTCGTCCGGCTCACCGTGCGATACGGAGCGGTCGCCCTGTCTCGTTACCTCCCCAGTTGTCCCTCACCAGGGTTCCAGGAGGTGCGGGCGCGGTACCGCACCATCGGCTCGACCTCCCTCACTTTCGCAATCTTCAGCGCAACCCAGGCCCCACCTGTCGCCGTCGTGACGCTCCCCGCGACCACGGGAAAGTGGGCGAACTCCGCCAGAACGTTCGTCTTGGCCCCTACGCTCGCCACCTCGGCACAGCACCGGCCACTCACCAACTGCCTCCTTGGGATCAGTGCCCCGCCTGCGCAGGCAGGCGTGGCCTCCGAAGTGGATGTAGGGTCGCTCTCGCTCGCCGCGGCGCCCCCGCTGGTACCCGATTGTGCCACCGCGGCGAGTGGGCCGCCCTACGTTTGGTGCAACATGACCTCCCCCTCCGAGGTAGTGATGGGAATCCGGGGAGATAGCATCACGGTGGATCTGCCAGCCGCGCCCGGGCCTCACTTACTGGTCTTCTGGCAGCGTTACAACCCGGGCTGGGCGGCGCAAACCAGAGCCGGCAAGCACCTGCAACACATCCAGGCGAACGGCTGGGCCAATGGCTTCTTGCTGCCGGGGACGGTTCACTCGACCTCGGTCCAAGTCGCATACCAGCCTCAGCGGCTCGTGGACTTCGGATACGTGGCCCTGCTCGGCGCGCTGGCCATCGTGCTCTTAAGCAGTCTGGCGGCTCTCCTCAGGCGCCGCACTGGTCGGACGCGAGCGTAGACCATCTGACCGCGGCGAGTAGGAAGTTCCAACCTTGTGGCGAATGCCATTGGGCTAGCACGTCAGCAGATCGATCTGCTGAGCCGGTCCGACGAGCCAACTCCACCTGACCACCACCCTCGCGCTGCTCCAGCCAGGAGAACCAGCGCACCGCGGCTGATCGTCAGGCGAAGATCCTTGCGACTTGGTTGAGGCCCAAGACCAAGGAATCCACCTCCTCTCTTCGGTTGTAGAGCTGGAAGCTGGCCCTAGTAGTGGCAGCGACGCTCAGCCTGCGCATCAGTGGCTGGCAGCAATGATGTCCCGCACGTACGGCTACCCCTTCCCTGTCCAAGATGGTGCCCGCGTCGTGCGGGTGGACACCATTCAGGTTGAAGGACATCACTCCAGCACGGTCCGAACCCCTGGGGCCGTACTGGGTCAACCCCTGCACTTCGGACAACGCCTCAACCGCGTAATCGGTCAGCTCCTCCTCGTGGCGGCGCACCGCATCCATCCCCAGCCCATCCAAGTAGGAGATGGCGGCGGACAGCCCTGCCGCCCCGGCTATGTCCGGGGTCCCGGCCTCGAACTTGTGGGGCACCTCGTCCCAGGTGGTGTGGTCCAGCTGCACCACCGAGATCATTGAGCCGCCGGTGAGGAAGGGGGGCATCTCCTCCAGCAGCTCCGGCCGCCCCCAGAGCACCCCTATCCCGGTCGGCCCCAGCATCTTGTGCCCGGAGAAGGCGTAGAAGTCGGCGCCCAGGTCCGAGATGCTCACCGGCATGTGGGGGACTGCTTGGGCCCCGTCCACGCACACGGTTATCCCCTCTTTGTGCGCCAGCCGGACCAGCTCCTGGATCGGATTAATGGTCCCCAGCACGTTGCTCACGTGGGTCACCGCTAGGAGCCGGGTGGGTGCCCGCAGCAGCCGCTCCACGTCCTCCCAGTCGAGCCGCCCCTCGTCGGTCATGCCGATGAACTCCAGCTGGCAGCCGGTCTGCTCCCGCACCTGCTGCCAGGGGACGAGGTTGGAGTGGTGCTCCATGATGGTGGCCACGATCCGGTCCTTCGGCCCGAACCGGGGACGGGCGTACGCCTGGGCCACCAGGTTCAGCCCCTCGGTCGTGTTGCGCACGAAGATGACGCCCCGCTCCTCCGCGGAGACGAAGCGGGCCACGTCCCGCCTGGCCTGCTCGAAGATCTCGGTGGCCCGCTCCCCCAGGGCGTGGACCCCCCGGTGGACGTTGGCGTTGGCGTGGAGGTAGTAGTCGGAGATGGCCCGGATCACCGAGATCGGCTTCTGCGAGGT
>JAKAWF010000526.1 GCA_021817025.1 bacterium | reverse complement strand
GGCGGCCCTGGTGCTGTCGGGGCAGTTGAGTCTGGGGTCGCTGCTGGGACTCACGGCCTTGATCGGTATTGGCAACTCGGTGCAGGGTCCCGCTTGGCAGGCGATGATCCCTGGCCTGGTGGGGCCGCGGAGGCTCCTCAACGCCAGCATGGCAACCCGGATCGCACAGCAGGGGGCGGAGCTGACTGGCCCCGCGCTGGCGACGGGGGCGCTGGCGGCGGTGGGTGCGGCGGCGGCGTTCGGGGTATGCGCCGGCTTCTACGTGATGGCGCTCGGGCTGGTGTGGCGGCTGCGCCACCAGGTCGACGCCCCGGCGCGCGGCGCGACATCGCAGGGCATCCTCGGGCCCATCCGGGAAGGAGTTTCCTACGTGCGCCACCAACCACCGCTGGCAACCCTGCTGCTCTGGGTGGGCTTGCATTGCAGCCTCACCATGGCGAGCGTGGGGATATTGCCGGCGGTGGCCACCGCCAACCTGCACGGGGACGCGACCGCCTACGGGGTGCTGCTGACCAGCTTCGGGCTGGGTTCGGTGTTCGGTCCACTCCTGCTGATGTGGCTGGGGGCCCGGGTCGCCACCGTGCCCACCCTGGTCGGGGCGGGCGTCCTGAGCGGCCTGCCGCTGATATCTCTGGGCCTGATCCCGGTACTTTGGGTGGCGATCCTGTCGGCGGCGCTGGCGGGTGGCGCCCAGGCGGTCTTCATGGCTGCGATCTACTCCGCCAATCAGGGTCGTACCGTGGACCCTCTTCGGGGCCGCGTCGCCAGTGTCCAGCTGTCGCTGACGACCGGGGCCATGGGGCTGGCGAGTGTCGGGTGGGGGGCGCTGGTCGCCCTGGTCGCCCCGGGGGTGGTGTTGGCGGTGCCCGGAGCGGTGTTCGTGGTGGCCTGCGTTCCCTTCGCCCTGCGGTCCGGGCGAATCAGGTCAGCGCTGACGCGCCCGGGAATCGAACCACCATCGCACGGCGGCCATCGGGGGTCCGCCAGTCCGGCCGCCGGCGCACTCCTGATTGGCGGGGCTTCCGGCCCTCCGGCGGCTGGGAAGAGAGGCTGAGCCCATGCCCATGCCCATGCCGGGAATGCCCTCGACGCCCTATCTCCTCGCGGGCGCCGTGGTGGCGCTGGTGCTGGTCGGTCTGGTCCTTGTCCGCGCGGCGGTCTGGTGGGTCAGGGGCCGGGTCACCACCAGAGGGGGAGGCCGACCTGAGTGACCCAATGGCGATTCGCCCGGGGCCGGGCCCGTGGGGCGTGGTGCGGGGGGACGCCGCGGTCCCCAGAACCGCTAACCTTGCTCTCGATGGGGAAGTAGGGGGCAGGAGCGCGGGGGCGGTGTGTACGCTTTGAGACGCTGTTGACCACAGGCAGGGATCTGGAGCGCTACTCCAGATCCGATCTTGAGCGACGGAGCGGGGTCAAGTGGCATCGGGAGGGCTCGGCAGCCCTGGCGGGGTGGGTTGCCGACATGGACTTTCCCATCGCCGAGGCGGTGAGGGCCGCTATGACGGAGCTCATCGACCGGGACGACCTCGGATATCCTGACCCGGAGCTGGAGTTCGCGGTGCGCCGGGCATTCGCCGACCGGGCCGCCCACCGGCACGAGGTGCCCCTCGACCCGGAGCTGGTTCTGGTCGTGTCCGATGTGGTTCAGGCGATCTACCTATCCCTGCTCGCCTTCAGTGAGGAGGGGGACGGGATCGCCTTTCTCACTCCCGCCTACCCGCCCTTCTTCAGCGCCGTCCAGGAGACCGGGCGGGTTGCCGTCACTTGTGAGCTCTCCGCTCAGCCGTCCCGCTTCGAGATCGACCTAGACCGGCTCCGCGAGCAGGTCCGGTCGGCCAGGCCCTGCATCCTTTTGCTCTGCAATCCGCACAATCCCACCGGCCGCAACTTTGACCGCGTGGAGCTGGAGGGGATCCGGGAGATCGCCGAGGAGTTCGATCTCCTGGTGGTGAGTGATGAGATTCACGCCGACCTCACCCTTGCGGGCTCGACCCATCTCTCCTTCGCCGCCCTTGGCCCGGCGGCCATGGCGCGCTCGATCATCCTCTCGTCGGCCAGCAAGGCCTTCAATTTGGCCGGCCTCCGCTGTGCAGTCGTCGGCTTTGGGTCGGAGCAGCTCAGAGATCGGTTTTCCCGCTTCCCTGCCCATGCCCGGGGCAGCGTGTCAGTGCTCGGCATGGTCGCCGCCCTGGCCGCCTGGCAACACGGGCAAGCCTGGCTGGAGGAGGTGCTGAGCCTGCTCGCCGCCAATCGCGATCTGTTGGCGGGGGAAGCCCACGAACACCTGGGGCGGACATCCCTGCGGGTGCCGGAGGCCACCTACCTGGCCTGGCTGGATCTGCGCTCGTGCGATCTCCCCACCGAACCGGCCATCTGGCTGCGGGAGCACGCGCGGGTGGCTCTGTCCCCGGGGCTGGACTTCGGCCCCGCAGGGTCGGGACACGTGCGCCTCAACTTTGCGACTCCGCGCCCCGTCCTGAGGGAGCTGCTCGACAGAATCTGGTCCGCCCTCGAAGGCGCCTGAAGCTCAGTCGCGCCCGGCTGGTCCGCCTCGGCGTCGCTTCGATGAGGCTGCACGGTCGATCGGAGGAAGATGCCAGCACCTTCCCCCACTGGGGACCATTCTCGATCCTGCCCCGCCCACGGGAAGGCGCTTACTTTTGTTGGCCCCCCGTGCTCGCTCTGAGCCGGCCACTGGCAGCCGGCCCTCGGGCCGGCGCCGCATGGGACCTGTGCCCGCGGGGCGTTGTCGCCCCCCTTCTCCTTGCTACGATCACCTGGCACAGCCCGGTTCAGTGATGA
>JAKAWF010000056.1 GCA_021817025.1 bacterium | reverse complement strand
CCGATCCCACCCAGCGGCGCCTCCTCAAGGCTGTCGGCATCACTCGGCCGGCGATTTCGCTCTAGCAATCAGGCTTCAATGAGATCGCCCGGCCGCTCTCTTCCCGTCGCCAATTAGGCTCGGAAACTCCCGCTAGGTACTGGCCCGAGGCGAGATACTCCTGAGCCGGGAAACTCCAGGCTCCGGCGGCGACCTCCGCCTCGGCGGCGAGAGCGGCGGCGGCCTCGGCGGCCAGCTGCAGCCGCCGCTCCAACTCCCGCACGTTGCCCAGCCTGGTCGCCTCGCGGGCGCGCTTCACCGCCTGGGCGGCCGCCCTCAGGGCGCGGTCCGTTCCCTGCAGCACCTGGTTGAGGTCGTCCAGCGCCCCCTCCAGATCGCGGGGGGCTGGGCGGACCTCCGATTCCCTCTCTTCCACTCTGGAGACTGGATGCTACTACGGATGGCCCGGCCGAGGCTCGGCCGGGCGCCCAGCCTCCCCATTTGCGTCAAGGTCGGGACGTTCGCACCGGCGCGGACACCGGACGAATTGGATGACTTCCCTCTTCCGGGAGCAGGCGCTCTCGGTGGTCGATCCGGCTCCCGGCCCGCCGCGGGAGCGGCTCCTCCATCTGGTGGGTCCCGCTGGGAGCGCCCGCGGACCGGGCGGAAGCACCGCCTGGGAATTCGACCCGAGAGGGCCCGCAACCGGGGAAAGGTAAGCCCAACCGTCGGCATCCGCCGTATATTGACACCCACTTTCGGTATCTCGGATGGTCCTGACACGGCGCGAGAAGTGGTGACAGTGGGGGTGACTGGGCAAGTTAACTCGACCGCCTCCCGGGGGGCGGCACTTGGTCCGGCATGGGCCCAGGTCGGGCCGCTCGTGGGGCGGAGGGAGGCCATCGCCACCGCTCGAGCCCTGTTGGCCGCCACCCGGCTGCTGACGATCGTCGGGCCCTCCGGCGTCGGCAAGAGCGCTCTGGCACGCCACGCCGCCCAGGCGGTGCCGGAGGTCGCATGGGCGGATCTCAGCGGAGTGACCGAGCGCGGCGCCTTGGGCCACATCGCGAGGGCAATGGGCGTCAGTCAGCCCGCGAGCGAGCCGGCATTGTCGGAACGCCTCGCCGGCTGGTCCGGATTGCTGGTACTCGACGGATGCGAGCAATCCCTGGAACTCTGTGCTCGCCTGGCCGGCGACGTCATCGGGAGTTCCTCCAATGCCCGTCTGCTCGCCACCAGCCAGCGTTCCTTGGGCCTGTACGGCGAGGTGCGGTGGGCATTGCCACCGCTCACGGTCCCAACCCCGGGAGCCACGTCCCTGGCCGAGCTTCGCGCCTCCGGCGCAGGGGAACTCCTGCTCGACCGGATGCTCCAGCGGCAGCCGGACTTCCGGCTCGACCACGCCTCGGCCCGAGCCCTGGCCGAGATCTGCCGAAGGCTCCAGGGGTTCCCCTTGGCGGTCGAGCTGGTGGCAGCCCGGTTGGCGGAAGCCGGGGTCGAGTCCGTGGCGCGCGCCCTACGTGATCCGGTCGGGGGCCCCGCTCACGATTTCCCAACCCCCCTCCCCATGCCGCTCGGCCGAGTCCTGGCCCTGGTGACCGCAAGGTTGGCCCGTTCCGAGAAGGAGGTTCTGAGCTGCCTGCTGGAACTTCCCGCTGGCGTCGATGTCGGAGACCTGCACCGCCTCCTCCACGACGATGGGCAAGTCGATCCTGATGAGACCAGAGCCCTGGTCACAGGTTTGGTGGACCGGTCGCTGGTGTCCGTGGTGCCCAGCCCGAGTGGTGCCCGCTACCGCCTGAGTCCCACCGTGGTCCGGTATTGGAGGGAGCGACCCGTGCCCTCCTATCGCAAGACCGCTTTGGCCCGGCGGCGAGTCAGCTGGTGCATGGAGCTGGTCCGAGGCGCCGAGTCGTCACTCCTCACCGGCTCCTCCCAGCGCCAATGGCTGGAGCGTCTAGAGGCAGAGGAGGAGAACCTACGAGCCGTCCTCGACTCCGCCTTGGCGGACGCGGATCCCACCACCGCCGGGATGTTGGCAGCCGAGCTGTGGCGGTTCTGGGAACTGCGGGGTCGCCTCGCGGAGGGACGGGCTTGGCTGGAGAGGATCCTGGCGTCACCAGGGCCCGGCCCCTCCCTGCGCCGCCGGCTGCTGGATGGGCAGGCAATGCTCGCCTGGCGGCAGGGGGATCACCGGGCGGCTCAGGCGTCGATCGCCGAGGCCCTCGCCCAGGATCCGCCTCCACCCCTGGCCGAGGAATCCCGGCTCCAGCACCATCTGGGCCTGGTGGCGGCATTCGCGAATCAATCCGAGGAAGCGTTGGCCCTCTTGACCCAGGCCGAGGCGGGCCACCGGCGCTGCGGCGAGCACGGCCAGGCCGCCTTGGCCCGGGCCAGCATCGCGCTGGTGCTGGGCGGATCGGGTCAGACCGCGGCCGCCCGATCGATTCTGGAGGCGGCACTGGGCACGGACGTGGTGACTGGCGATGTCCATGCGTCGGCCATCGCCTTGCTCCACCTGGGCATTGTCTCGACCCTGGAGGGAAGAGCCACGGAGGCCAGATCCCAGTTCATCCGCGCGGGCCAAGATTTCCTTGAACTCGGAGACGATCGAAGCGCCGCCTTTGCCCTGCTGGGCTTGGCCGCGAGCCTCGGCGCCTCGGCGCCTGGACTGGTCTTGACATTGGCAGCGGCCGCCACGACCGCGGTCGAGCGTCTGGGGACTCCCGTCCCAGAACCTTGGGCGAGCCAGGCGGCGGCGGCCCTGACACCGGCGTGGCGGGCCGCCGGGGCCCGCGGCGGCGAGCTGTTCGCGGCCGGCAAACGTCTGTCGCTGAGCGAGGCCCTCCGCTTGGCCACCGAGCTCGGCGAGGACATCCGCACAGCTCCAGCTCGCGCCCGGATGGACATCCTGGGCAGGTTCGCGATCAGCCGCGGCGAGCAAGCGCTCCCCCTGGTCGGGCAGCCGGCTCTGCTGGTCAAGCTGTTGGCGGCATCCGAGGACGCCATGGCGGTGGATGCCGTCATCGAGGCAATGTGGCCGGAGGTGGATCCGCCCACCGGACGATGGCGGCTGCGGAACGTGCTCTCCCGGCTCCGGCGGGAAGCGGGGCCGCTGGTGGTCCGTCGGGATGAGCGATTGGCGCTCGCGGAAGGGGTCCAAGTGGACGCCCGTCGCTTCGCCCGGGATGCGCGTGTGGCCCTGGGTCGATTGGCCGAAGGTGATCCGATGGGGCTCATCGTGGGCCGGGCCGCGCTCGCCGACTACGGCGGAGACCTGCTCCCGGCGGACCTCTACGAGGAGTGGTCGGTGCGGCCCCGGGAGCGGCTGCGGAGCCTGCGGTTACGCCTGCTCGACCAGTTGGCGGCGCGGGCCCGCGAGGTGGGGGAGTTGGACTCAGCCGAGCAATGGCTGCGCGAGGCCGTCGAGAGTGATCCTTGGGACGAGCGCCGCCATCTGGAGTTGGCCCGGTCGCTGCACGCGTCGGGGAGTCCGGTCGCGGCCCTGGAGGTGATCCAGAGAGTGAGAGAGATGAACGAGTCGTATGGTGTGGCGGTCTCCGGCCGGCTGCTCGAGTTGGAGAGGTCCATCCGGCCCGATTGACCGTCCGACCGGGTCCGGCATGCCATGGGGTGCCCCATTCGCCTTGGTGATGCGCTGGTGATACGGGATCCCCATAGAGTTCGGTGAGTCTGGCTCGGGGGGCAGCGCGTCGAACAGCTCCGGGACGCTCGCCCCCGGCGCGTGGGAGGTGCGGCGGCCCGGAGAGGGCCGAGTTGGTGCGGGGGAGGCCGGGAAAGAGATGGCGGAGATGCAACCTGAGTTGACGGCACGCACGTCGCCGGGGGATCCCCTGGCGAAGGACAGGGCCCGCCCCGCGCCGGCGATCCAGGTCGTCCCGGTCCGGGGACTTCCCGTCGTGGCCGTGGTGGTGGTGGCACTGGTGGCGGCGATCGCCACCAACAAACTCTGGGCGCTCGACTTCTTCCACGTGGTGGGAGGTGGGGTGTGGACCGTGCTCGACCTCTTCCTGGGCTTTGTCCTGGGGCCCACCCTGGGCCGGTTGTCGGTGCCCGCTCGGGCCGAGTTCACCGCCCGTTTCATGCCCAAGATGCTCCTGATCATGCCCACGGTGGTGGTCTGCACCCTGGCCGCGGGCTGGCAACTGGCGCTCCACCTGGGCACGGTTTACGCCACCTACCAGTACCACGGCTGGGTGGTCGCGTCCATCGTGGTCGTGGCGGTGATGGCGGTGATCGCGCTGGGGGTGCTGGAGCCCGCCAACCTGGCGATCCTCTTCGAGCTGAGGAAGCCCGTGCCCAACGGCGAGGTGGTCAACCGGCTGATGCGGCGATTCATCTTCACCGCCGGCATCACCGGTACCATGCAGATCGCCACCCTGATCATCATGACCCGGCTGGCCACGGCATGAGCGCCCCCACCGGAGGCGGCCGGAAGATGCTGGACGCCGTCCCGAATCCCGATGAAGGGGCAGTGCTCAGCCGTCGACTTCCACCGGTCGCGGAGTTGACGGTGGCTTCCCTCGCCCTCATGCTCGCCGGCGGGGTCTACATGGGCGCCCTCCTGCCCGGCTCGGTCCCGCTGGGTCCGCCCATCGGGCTGCTGGTGGCTGGGGGAATCCTGACCGTGGCCGCGCTGGCGCTCCTGAGCCGGGTCCGCCCCTTCGCCTGGGGCACCTTCTTTCAGGTGATCCGGTGGGCGTTGCTGGCCTACGCCGTGATCGCCGCGCTCCTGGCCTACGTCTTCATCCGCGACGGCACCGCCGGAGCGATGCTGGCAATCCTGATCGCCACCATCGCCCTGTTCGCGGTCGACGTTCCCGTGGTGATAGCCTTCACCGTGGCGCGCTACCAGGGGTAGGCATGGCATGGATGACTGCCGCCACCTGCGGTCGGCCGAGCGGGAGCTGGCAAGCTGGCTCACCCGGCCGCGCCTGTTGCCCCCTCTCCAAGGGCGCGCCCGGTCGGACCGGAAGCCTGGCCTACCATCGGGCCGCTGCTGCACCGACTGGTTGAACTGGCCCACTCTGGAAAACGCTTCGGACCCGCCCCCAAGGAGATTCTCATGTTCGGGCAAAGGATTTTGAGGAGATGGCAGCAATGAATCTCAGGTTAGCCGGCAAGAGGGCCAGCCGGTCAGGCAGAGACCGCTCGCTTCCCGGACATGTAAGGGCACATCGGACACGCACCAGTCGGGAACTATCCCATCTCTCGGCTCTCAGATCGCCAGTCGCAGTATCGTTAGCTAGTCTGGCGACCTTGGTCGGGGTAGTTACCGGCTTTGGTGCCGCTCCGATCGCTGCGGCAGCAACCAGTCCAATAATCACCATGATATCGCCGGTTGCCGGTCCGACAACTGGTGGCACCAGCCTAACCATCTCCGGTGCCAACTTCACCGGCGCCACGGCAGTCGATTTTGGCACGCTAGCAGCGGAAAGCTTCACGGTCAGCTCTGCCGGCTCGACGATTACCGCTACGTCACCGGCTGAACCAGCCGGGACCGTCGACATCACAGTTACGGTGTCGGGCAGCACCTCCGCGAACACTACCGCGGATGAGTTCACTTTCGAACCGGCGCCAACGCTAAGCTCTCTCACGCCGAGCGTTGGCCCTACCAGCGGCGGGGCACCCCCAGTAACGATTACGGGAACCAACTTTACCAATAGCGCGGAGGTCTACTTTGGCAGCGTAGCCGCGAATTTCGTGAGCTTCTCCTCTCCAACCTCCATAACCGTCGACGACCCACCTGCAGAGTCTCCCGGAACAGTGGACGTCACGGTCGTAACCCCTGGAGGCACCTCCGCTACAAGCGCTGGTGATAGATATACCTACGCTGCCTCCCCGGTGGCGCTGTCGACTTTCACAAATCTTGGCCGCGCGAACGCAGTACAGTCGAACGGAGAAGGCACAATATCCTGTGTCGCAGCAGACTTTTGCGAAGGAATTGCTGGCAGCCTTATCGAACAGTGGAACGGTACAACCTGGGTCGCGCAGCCACTGCCGTATTCGGTTCTCGGGAACGCGGGCTTTGATTCGATAGCCTGCGTATCCACGACCTTCTGTATGGCCGTTGGGACCTCCGCGGTCTCCTGGAACGGAGCCGCTTGGTCTTATCAACCCTTCAGCTCGACGATCCCTGGCGGCGTCTACCTGAGCAGCGTCTCCTGTAACTCTCCAGACTTGTGCATTGCCATAGGTGACGGACAAGCAAACGGTTACAACTACACCAATGTGTCACTGCTCTGGAACGGCTCTACATGGCAGCAGCAAGCAGTCCTGACCGGGTCATCCGGACTGTTCCCCAGCCTGGCATACGTGACAATAGGTTCGGTTTCATGTTCCTCCTCTACTTCCTCTACGCTTTGCATGGCCGTGGGTTCTTACATCAATGGCGGCTACCTCCATGCCTCGGCCTTCACGTGGGGGGGCACCGGCACCTCATGGTCCAACGACAGCCTCCCCTACGATAGCCCGAACTTCGGCTTCGCTGAGGTCTCCTGCATCCCGGTGTCATCGGGGGGTCTCAACTCCTGCAACGCGGTGGGCGGTGGCGGAGAGAACTCGGTGTGGGTCTGGAACGGAAGTTGGTTGAATACGAGCGGTACCGGCACAGATTCTTCGGCGAGCTCGCTAGGTGCAATCTCTTGCGTACCGTCGGTGCCTTTGTCAACTACATACTCCTGTGAAGTTGCTGGTGACACCTCAGGCGGCAGTGCAAGCGCCGCGTTATGGACCATAGCCACGACCACTGCATCAAATGCATTCACAAGCGATCCCGTGCCAAGTTCGCTATCGCTGACCCAGCTCACCCAGCTCTCGTGTACCACGGCAAGCTTGTGTGAGGCTATCGGAACTGCATCTCAGTCGCAAAACGGCTACGACGTGGCATTTTCTTGGAACGGTAGCTCCTGGTCGAATCCGCAGACGTTCCTCGGACAGGCCCCAGCTAATACGGCCGACAACTTCATAAACAATTCCAACGGCGTCTCATGTCCGTCCGCGACCTTCTGCATGGCAGTCGGGACCATTTACGGGCCAATACCGGTAGCCATGAGTTGGAACGGCGCCAGCTGGGCAAGTGAGCAGCCACTCGGCTTAACAGGCGCGGCGCCTTATGCGGTTTCATGTCCGTCCGCGACCTTCTGCATGGCAGTCGGGACCCAATCATCTGCCAGCGGCTATATCGGCGTCACATATTCGTGGAATGGAACAACCTGGACATCCCAGACTGTTCCCAGCGGAACCGACGGCCTCTATAGCGTGTCGTGCGTTGCAAGCACTTTTTGCGTGGCCGTATCCTATACTGAAGGTCTTGTGCTGTCCTGGAACGGGTTGGCATGGTCCACAGCCACGTCTAGTCTTACCGGAGTAGCTGAGCTAAATGGAGTGTCATGCTCGTCTGCGACCTACTGTGTGGCTGTTGGCTACGACAATATAGCTGGTGATGCAGCGATCGTGTCCTGGAACGGGTCATCGTGGTCGAACATCCAATCCATCTCAGGAGTAGGCAGCCTTGAGGCTGTGTCCTGTGCCTCGCCTAGTCTCTGCGAGGCCGTGGGCGGCAGCGGTGCCGGTGCTGAAGTAGTGGACTGGGACGGGAGCAGCTGGTCGGAGCAGCCGCTATTTGCCGGATCAAGGTATCTTTACGGCATCTCGTGCGTGTCTGCAGAGTTTTGTGAGGCGGTAGGGGACTCATCGGGTGGTCGTGGCGAAGTTCTCGCCTGGAACGGACAGAGCTGGTCGATACCCGTAACGACCAGCCTGCTTTCTTTTGGGTCCGCGATTTCGGGCGGTGCCATATCGTGTCCATCAACGAGCCTCTGTGAAATGGGCGGCACTGGTGGCCCGTATATAGTGGGGACAGCATATAGTGCTGTGAGTGCTCCGATGGCAGTTACGTCCACGAGACTGCCCTCAGGCACGATGGGAAGTTCTTACACCACTACCCTTGGTGCCACTGGTGGCACTCCATCGTATACCTGGTCTCTAGCTTCTGGATCGCTGCCGGCCGGGCTAACTTTGGACAGTTCTACAGGGGTGATCTCCGGTAGCCCTACCGCCACGGGACTTTCTGTCTTCACCATTGAAGTGGCCGACTCAGCTGTTCCGACAGACTTTGCGTTTGCGCCTCTTTTGATTTCTATTGCCTCAACCCCAGCTGGCTCTCCTCCGGCGGTCACTGGTATCAGCCCGAGCTCTGGTCCTGCCACCGGTGGCACTCCAGTGACCATCGCCGGGACCAACTTGACCGGAGCTACTGCAGTTGATTTCGGACCTACGGCTGCTAGTGAGGTGACGGTAGTCTCCTCCACGGAGCTAACCGTGGTTTCGCCTCCAGGCACGGGAACCGTGGACGTGACGGTCACGACCTCGGCCGGCACGAGCGCGACCTCAAGCGCTGACCAGTTCGCGTACCTAGCCGCGACCACGCCACCGCCCGCGACCACGCCACCGCCTCCACCGTCGGGGTCGGTGAGCTCTGCAAGCGGGAGCTCATCGAGCTCGACCGGCACGGCCACCGCGAGCAACGACAACGCGATGGCCAGCGCGACCGGCGTCGGTGCTCTCACGGTGTCGCAGTTTGCCTCGGACCCAGTTGGCATCCCGAGCTTCTCCGCGAGCGGAGAGTACTTCGACGTCCGAGTGTCGTCGGGCAATACCTTCACGGCCGCGACCGTCAAGGACTGCAACCTAGAGGGGGGCAACTCTCTTGAGTGGTGGAACCCGAGCGCCACCGGCGGCGGGGGCGCCTGGGAGCCAGTCTCGCCTGCACCGACCTTCTCGGCCGGTCCTCCGGCGTGCATCTCGGCGGTGCTCACCGCCACCTCGAGCCCGAGCCTCTCCGAGCTGACTGGAACGGTGTTTGGCGTCGCGACCACTGGCAGTGCCTATAGCGCGCTCTCACCGAAGCGTCTCCTCGACACGCGGGTAAACGGCGGGACCCTTGGCCCCAACGCCAGCTTGAGCCTTACGGTGACAGGCGGCAGCGTCCCTTCGAACGCGGCTGCGGTGGCTCTTAACGTCACGGCTACCGACACCACCTCTGCCAGCTACCTCTCGGTCTATCCGTCCGGAGGCGCCCAGCCGGTTGTCTCCAGCCTCAACTGGACCGGAGGTGGGACGGTTGCCAGCCTCGTCATCGTCCCGGTCGGAAGCAATGGCAAGGTGACGCTCTACAACTACGCCGGCAGCACCGACGTGGTGGTGGATCTCGAGGGCTACTTCGCTCCCGAGACTGCGGCAAGCACGGCCGGCAGCTACGTCCCGCTCACTCCCGCTCGCATCACTGACACGCGTTCGGGGAGCACCTACCCCAATGCCGGCAAGGCGCTTCCTGCTGGTGGGACCTTGAACGTCCAGGTGACCGGACAGGGCGGGGTGCCGGCGACGGGCGTCACGGGGGCCATTCTCAACGTCACGGCCACCAACACCACTGCTTCGAGCTACCTGACTGCCTACCCGCAGGGAGCAGCGCGGCCGCTTGCCTCCGATCTCAACTGGATAGCTGGTGAGACCGTCGCCAACCGGGTGGTGGTGCCCGTTAGTTCAAGTGGCATGATCACGCTGTACAACCACGCCGGCACCACCGACGTGGTGGTGGACGTGAGCGGCTACTTCACCGACGGCAGCTCGACGCCGGCCGATGCGAGCCTCTACAACCCCATCACCCCGGTGCGGGTGCTCGACACCAGACGGACAGGCGCACCTCTGAGCAGAGGTGCGACTCTGATCGTGCCGATGGCCGGGCTTGACGGTATCGCCTCCAATGCCACCGCCGTGGTGACCAACATCACCGCGACGGGTACGACTGCAGCCAGCTTCTTCACGGTCTTCCCGGGAGGCACGATGCCGACTGTGTCCGACGTCAACTGGAGTGCCGGACAGACCGTCCCGAACCTTACGGTGGCGACTCTCGGTAGTTCGGGGTCGATCAGCATCTTCAACCACGCCGGGAGCGCGGACGCGGTCGTGGATGCCTTCGGGTACTTCAGCCTGGGGTGAAGCGATGAGGTCCGCACAGATGACAACCATTCCGGTCCCGAGCGCTCCGCCCAAGGTGGAGGTCGTCGAGACCGGGGTCCGGACAATGGTGCACAACGCGGGCGAGCTGGTCACCTTCGTCCAGGCGCAGCGCTCGAGGAGCGAGCCGGATCGAGGCGAGTCGTGGACCGGAGACAACGCGGCCGGAGACGGCAAAAAGACCGAAAACCGAGAGGTGCGGGCCGATGATGAACGGGCTGAACAGCACGCCACGGCGCTCAGGCCGCGGCGGCTCGGTTCTGGCGCCGGGATCTCCGAGGAGCCCGGCAGGGGTGGAGCGGCCGCGAGGGTTCAGCTGGTCAGGCTTCCCGCCGGAGGTCCGCTCCGCCGGGCATCGACCTGAGAGGTTCGCCATGTCGAGGGATGTCGGCGTGGCCCGATTCATAAGGAGGAGGAGTCGCCAATGGACACTGCACTTGACCTGTTCAGGAGACTGACGGGCTGGCGGCGCATCGGCCCGCCAATCAACTTCATCGCCGGAGCTGGATTGCTGCTGGGGGCGGCCGCCCTGCCCCTGACGGCCGCCCCGGTGAGCGCCCAGTCATGCCAGGCGGCCGGGGGGACCGGCCTCACGGCGGCCATGACCGTGGCCAGCGGGGCCACCATCGCCAACCAGGCCGTCGACGCGACAGGTTGCGACGTCGGCATCTTCATGGGCCCGGGGACGACCGGCGTGACCATCAACAATGTGACGGTTACCGGTGCCAACGACCACGGCATCTTTGCCGAGGACAGCTCCGACATTACGATTGAGGATTCCACGGTCAGCGGAAACGGCGTCAAGCCGACGCCCGGCATCTTCGACAACAAGGCCATAGAGTTCGTGGGCGTGACCGATTCGTCCATCACCGGCTCGACGGTTACCTACAACACCGCGGACGGGGGCATCGGCATCCAGGACAACGGCCCACTTGACTCCGGAGCACCGCTCCCCGGCCCGAGCACGCCCGTGCCCGCCAGCAACATCGTGGTCAGCTCCAACAATGTGTCGCACAACACGGGGGGATGTGGAATAGTTGTCGCGGCCCACAACCCGGGCGGTGGGGTGAGCGACATTACGCTGAAAGCCAATACGATAGTCTCCACCCCTTACAAGTTCGGCCCCACCGGACCGGAGATCGGCGGCATAGTGGTGGACGCCCCGATACCCCATACTTCGGTGAGCGGCGTGGCCGTGGAGGGCAACACCATCACCGGCTCCCTCATCGCCGGAATCGCCGTCTATGCCGGGGCCGGCCCAGGGGCTAGCATGTCCTCGGTCAGCCTGACCGGCAATACGTTGAGTGGAGATGGTTGGGGCGAGGCGGCGGCCGGTCGGCCCCAGCCGGAGGCGATCATGGTGGCTGCTTACCCGGCTCCACCGGGCACCCCGCCCGCCACGACCACGGGAACCGTGATAACCGGCAACACCATCACACGCGAATACTATGGCGAATGGCTGGCCTACACCACCGGCACCACCACCGGGCCGAACGACATCACAACCTTCCCCGGCGGCGTGGCTGTCTACAACGTGCCCCTGCCCGGGCACGGCTACTGGCTGGCAGGATCCAACGGTAGTGTGTACGCCTTGGGCGATGCCTCCTCCTACGGATCCCTCGCGGCCTACCGGTTGGGCAGCGCCCAGTTTCCGGCGCCCATTGTGGGGATAGCGCACACCATTGACCAGGGTGGCTACTGGCTGGTCGGATCAAATGGCAGTATTTACACTTTCGGGGACGCCAGGTACTTCGGCTCCCTGGGCGGGTACAGGATGGGCAGCCCGCAGGTGCCGGCCCCCATCGCCGGGATCGCGGCAACACCGTTTTACGCCAGCTCGCCGGGAGCGTTGCCGAGCCCGGGAGGCGAGGGCTACTGGCTGGTGGGCACCAACGGCAGCGTCTACACCTTCGGGGACGCCAAGTACTTCGGCTCCCTGGGCGGGTACAGGATGGGCAGCCCGCAGCTGCCGACCCCCATCGCCGGGATCGCCCCCACCCCGGATGGCAAGGGCTACTGGCTGGTGGGCACCAACGGCGCGGCTCACGCTTTCGGCGACGCGGTGGCACTGGGCTCGCTCGGGGGTGCCAGGCTGCCAGCGGCGATCTCAGCGGCGGCGGCGGTCGGCGCCATCCCGGCGGAGTGAGATGATGCCCGGGCGGTGGCGCAAGCGGGCGGGAACGCAAGGGAGGATGCCACGGCTGTCGTTCTCGTTGCGGGCCATGGCCGACCTTCTTCGAGAACAAGGAGAGGCGTGGCCGGTCCACATGCCAGGGCTCGCCCGCGGTCCACAGCCCGGAACGCTTCCTCAACGCCGCGCGCAACCGTTGTGAACGGCACCGGTCCAGCAGCCTGGGCGGGCAACCCCGCCCAGGCTGCGCGCGCCCCCGCGGGGGAGCCTGGGGGCGGGGGCGGCTCCACAGGCCGGTCCCCAGCCCAGCCCTGAGGACAGCCAGGCGGGACCGGTGGCCCGCTCCCTCCACTGAGGGCGCTCGCCTTGACCGGCCCCTCGAGCGCCGCTGTGGGCGCCTCTCCGGCACCCCCGCCCCCTCGAGCGGCCGCTGCCATCTTGAGGAGCGTCGCCACGTCCCTGCCCAGCCCTTCCTCGCAGCCCTCCCCGGCTTCCGCGAACCCGGCCGGTCGTGAACATCCACAGCGCCACCGCCGCCCAGCCCCACCTCGACCAGGTTCGCGGTCACCTCCCCTGCTGAGAGGTTGAGGTTCGAGGCCAGCGCCCCCGGTCACCCCCCTCGATCGAGGCGGGCAAGGAGCTTTGCCCGCCGCTCCTCCAGCGCGGTCAGCTCGGACCGGAGCCGTCTCAGGTCGCTGTCGACGCGCGCCAACTCCGCCCCTGCCTGCCGCTCCTCAAGGTATCTACCGCCATGCCTGACCCGCACCAGCTCCTCCAGCTCGCCGCGCAGCAGCCGCAACCAGGGATTCCCCTGCATCGAGCTGACCCGGTAGTGCAGCGTGCCGGCGCGGATCGCCTGGACGATCTCAGCCTGGGTCAGCCCGAACTCCCTGCGAGCGGTCTTGTCGCTCAAGGTTGCGCCTTTCCGGCGCCACTCCTGCTCCAGGTCGCCCATGGGCGGTCTCCTTGGTCCCTTGGCGAGCGACCCGGTCGGCGCTCCGGCCACCGGCAATCGTAGACCGGCTGCCGCCGCGACGCTGGGGATCGCCGCGGAGCCCGGGTGTCGCCGGTCGGCCCGGCCTGCTTGAATACCTGTGTGGATCCCAACCATGGAAGTCGGGGACGACCGCCGAGAAGGGGCCCGACCCGATCACGGGAACAGCGGGAGCTGCGCCGGCGACGGGGGGAGCGTGCGTTCCTGTTCGACAAGGACCTCTTGCACTGCCTCGCCGAGGTGGAGCGCGAGGAGTGGGAGCTGGCCCTGTCCCTGCGGGGCGGCGACGTCTCCCTGGCGGCACGGGAGTGCGGTGTGGACGGCGTTGGCCCGGGAGCGAAGGCCCTGTGGGGGCGGTCCCGCGAGGAGGCCCTCGGCACCTATCGACGGTGGCAGAAGCGACGGGGGCGGTGAGGCCGGCCGACCAGGGCACTCACTCCCCAGCGTGTCCAGGGGGCACGCGGCCCCAATCACACCTCTGGTCCGTCCAAAGCCGGAAGGCCCTGGAGGACCTGGCGCCGCACCACCTCCGCCCCGCGGCGGCCCCGCGGCGGCCCCGCGGCTGGGAGAGAAGGACGTGGGCCGCAGGCGACCATGGCCAGGACCCGGCCCCGCAAAGCGCGGCGCCGGGGGCTGCATTGGCGCCGGGATCGGCCCACGACCTCCCCTCAGGAGATGGGACCACCCGGCACCGGTGCTCGAGCCCCGCTGGCCGCACCGCGGCTTGATCCCCCGCGGTGGGTCTCTGCGGGGCCGAGACCCCGAGGGGTCCCGCCGCCGAGGCGCTAGCGCGCGGCCATGTCCCGCAGCAAGGAGCTGGAGCGGCCCCCAGGGGTGGCGGCAACGGCGCCGGGTCGCGCCCTCGGGCGCCCGCTGACCACCCCCACCAGCATGATCGCGCCGCCCAGAACCTGGAGCGGCAGCACCGACTCGCCGATGAGCAGCCCGGCGGCCAGCACCGTCAAGAAGGGCTGGAGATAGCTGTAGACCACCGTCCGGGCCGGCCCCAGGCGTCTGACTCCCCCCAGATAGAGCCAGGTGGTGAGCGCCCCCGCCCCCAGGGCGCTGTAGGCGAGCAGCCCCAGCCAGGCCCAGGTCACGTGCGGGGGGCTGGTCGCGGCCTCGACCGCTCCCACTGGGATCAGCATCACCGCCCCCAGGAGGGTGATCAGAGCGGCCAGGGTGAGGGGCCGGTAGCGGCCCAGCAGCCGCGGCAGCAGCAGCAGGTAGAGGGCCCAGCTGAGCGGGTTCCAGAGCGCGATCAGGACTCCCGGCCAACCCGACCACCGGCCGGCACCCACCACCAGCACCAGGCCCGCCAGGCCCAGCGCGAGCCCGACCCAGACCCGGGCTCCGAAGTGCTCCCGGCCCCGCCACACCAGCCAACCGGCGACCAGTAGCGGGGTGGTGCCCGCGATCATGGCCACGTTGTCGGCGTTGGTGAGCGCGAGCGACCAGGTGAAGCTGGACTGGTTGATCAGGACCCCGCTGGCCGCGGCCACCGCGATCAGCCCCGCGTCCCGCCCGCGCGGCAGCGGCAGCGGCCCCTCCAGCCAGCGGGCCAGGGCCCACAGCGCCAGCCCCCCGAGGATGTACCGGGCCGCCGCGTAGGTGAACGGCCCGCTGGCGGCGAGCGCCACCTTGACGGCGACCACGTTGACGCTCCAGACCAGAGTGGCCATCACGATCAGGAGGTCGCCAAAGCCAAGTCGACGGAGCAAAGGCACTGCCTGCGCCGGGCCAGTCACCCTCATGCATCAAGCATAGGCGGGCCCCAGGGCGCTCACGACTGGGCGCTCCCCACCGGGGCGCTCCGCAGCCCCAACCAACCCAGGTCCGAACCGCGCGCCGAGCCGCCCACCCCGATCGCGGGCGGCGGCGGGAGTTATGGGAGGGTCGATCCCGCTCGGGCAGGCGACCTCATCGGCGCAGCCGGGCCACCGGCCGGCCGGCCGCACCTGGCAGATCCACTCGACCGGGCCCTGGAAGCGATGAACCGCTGGCTGGAGGAATGGCCCGGCGCCGACAGACGGCTCCGCTACCGGATCCAGACCAGCACCGCCACCAGGCTGGTGGCGGCGGCCACCCCCAACAGGCAGCAGGTGAGGGCCTCCAGGCCGCAGCAGCCCGCCCGCCTCACGGTGCGGGCGGTCCGGCGTCCTGGGTGGCGACCGTAAT
The DNA here is from genome assembly GCA_021817025.1 of bacterium. Next base: position 730 of record JAKAWF010000056.1, on the reverse strand, counting down.
GACGACGCGGCACTTCAAGAACATACACCCGCCAGGTTGGAGGTCACGAGTGCACCTCGGCGCCGCTGCCGACCAGATGAGCCGGCGGCCGGGACGAAGGCGCTGCCCCCCGCTTCGGCCGGCGGGCCCCGCCGCCGGCCGCGAGCGCTGTGCCCAGGAGCGCTGGCTGGGGGCGCGCGTCGAGGCTGGCCGCCACATCAGGATGCCTCGTTCCATCAGCGCACCGCGCCTTTGGGCATCCGCCTGGACGTCACCAACGTGGCCGAGGCGCTGGATCTGCTGGAGTCCTGGCCGCCCCTCTGATGCTGCCGGACGCCAACCTCCTGCTCTACGCGGTCGACCGCGAGAGCCGTCTCCACCGGCCCGCCGCCCGCTGGCCTGAGGAGTCGCTCCAGGGCCCCACCCAGAGCGTCTTCCCCTGGCCCACCCTGCTGGCGGGCACGCGCATCGCCACCCATCCCAGGGCCTCGCGCTCGCCGCTTGACGCCGGGGAGGCGTGGAGCTTCGTGAGTGACCGGTTGGCCTGCGACACCGCCTGGATGCCCACCCCCACGCGGCACCATGCCGAGATCTCTCAGGACCTGGTCATCGCCCACGACCTGCGCGGCAACCTCATCCCCGACGCCCATCTGGCCGCGCTCGCCATCGAGCACGGGCTGCCGATCGTGTCCAGCGACAGCGACTTCGCCCGCTTTCTCGAGGTGCGCTGGATCGATCCCCTCACCTGAGG
>JAKAWF010000055.1 GCA_021817025.1 bacterium | reverse complement strand
GCCCCACTGGCGTCGTGGATGGCGCCGCGGCCACCCTTCAGGCTGCCTCCGGAACTCGAAGGCCGTCCCTCCAGAAGAGCCACACCCTTATCCATTCGACCCCCGGCGCCCACGGCTGGCTGGCCCGGCTGCCGCTGAGCTGGGGCGGGCACGCCCATCCGGGTCGGCGGCGAACTCACGGGTTCCAGAGCGCGGTCGCCGCCAGTCCCGCCACCAGCAGCAGCCCGAAGGTCATGTGGAGCTGGGCCGTCTGCAGATCGATCATGGAGATGGCGCGCTGCTGGCCGGCCGCCCCCAGCTCGGAGGAGCGCATGGCCCGGACGAAGAGCGGCAGGGAGAGGAACGCCAGCAGGCTGAGCCGGGGCAGGGCGCCCACCGCGACCGCCACCGCCAGGGCGACGTAGGCGCCCACCAGCAAGAAGACGTAGAGGGCGTGGGCAGCCTGCCGGCCGGCCCGGATCGAGACGGTGCTGATCCCCGCCCGAGCGTCCTCGCCGATGTCGCGCCACTCGTTGCCATGGAGGATCGCCGTCACCAGCAGGCCGATTGGGATGCTGACCACGGCCGCGGTCAAAGACCAGCTGCCGGTGACTGTGTAGTAGCCCCCCAACACCATCAGCGGGCCCATCAGCAGGAAGACCAGCGGCAGGCCCACCGCCCGGTACTTGTACTGGAGCGGGGGGGCGGTGTAGCCCCAACCACCCACCAGCCCGATGATGCCGAGGAGGGCCAGCTCCCAGCCCCGCACGGTGATCAGCCAGATCCCGATCCCGGTCGCCAGCAGAAAGGCAAGTCCCGCCAGCGCGAAGGCCGCCCTCTCGCTGACCCGGCCCGTCACCAGAGCCAGGCTGGCCCGGGGAGAGGTGATGGCGTCGATCCCCTTGCGGACGTCGTAGATCTCGTTGATCACGTTGGTGCCCACTTGCAGCAGCACCCCACCCACGAAGGCCGCCAAGAAGAGGGGCCAGTTCATCGCGTGGTCGGCCAGAGCCAGGCCTCCCGCCGCCGCCACCGGGATCGCGGAGGCCGTCAGGCTGAAGGGACGCAGGATCTCCAGCCAGCCCCGGGCCCGCCGGCTCAGGCCGACCCCGGTCCCGCTGCTGACCGCGGCGCGCCGGGAGGTGGCGGCGGTGCCGGCCACGACGTCGCGGGCTGATCCGTAGAGGACGGCGGCGTCCACCACCGCCTCCACCTGCTCATCCTCCTGCAGCACCGGTTGCAGGATGGGCAGGGTCATACCCGCCTCGCGGAAGCGCTGGGCCCCGGCCGCGATCTCCTCTCGGGTGCCGCACAGCAGGAAGGCGTCGACCAATTCGTCCGGAATGATGCGGGCCGCCCCGTGGTAGTCCTCCGCCCGCCAAGCGGCCGCGACCGCCTGGCGCAGAGCCGGGTCCAGGCCCGCTCTGCGCATCGCGAAGTCGGACTGGACCGAGAGCATGTAGATCACGAAGGGCTCCCGCTTGGCCCGGTCGAGAGCGGCGCGGCGGCTGGAGTCGGCCAGGGCCAGAAGGTAGCCGCCAACCTCCACCGACCCTCTTGGCCGGCCAGCCAACAGCTCCGCCGCCTCGATCCGGCGCACCGCCAGCTGGAGCGCCGGCAGCGACTCCGCCGGGCGGGCGAGGAAGCCGTCCGCGCTGCGCCCCGCCAGCTCGTGAAAGCCGCGCCGGTAGCCGGCGACCCAGACCGGGACCTGGTGCAGGGGCGGGAACATGGGCTCGATCTCAGGCAGTCCCGGGCCGGTGGGCAGGCGCTCGCCGGACCAGAGCTTGCGCAGTTCGTAGATGGTGGTCTCCACCTTGGCCGTGGCCAGGTCAGGATCGTAGTCGTAGCCCATCTGGCGGAGGCGAAGCGGCAGGGCCGAACCCAAGGCCAGCATGATCCGGCCCGGAGCCAGGTCGTCCAGCGCGCTCACGGTCATGGCGATGAGGACCGGATGGCGGGTATTCGGGTTGATCGCCCCCAGCGCCACCCGGATGCCGGGCACGGCGGCGGCCACGGCGGTCGTGTAGGTCACCCCGTCCCGCTCGAAGTAGGTCTCGTGGAACCAAACCGAGTCCAGGCCCGCGCTGCCGGCCCGCTCGGCATGGCGGACCGTGTCCCGGACGTCGCCATGGGAGGCCAGCCCCAGACCCACCGGCCGGGCTAGCGAGGGCACTCAGCCGCCCCCAACGCCACCTGGATGGATGGATGTGGCGGCAGTGAACCGATCCCGAGGCGAGCCATGTGGCCCAGATTAGCTGCTGGCGTGGCCGGGCTCGTTTTGCTCCCTCGGACCAGCCGGCGCCGGCCCCATCGCGGCGTCGCTGCCGCGCCGTCTGAGGGTGCCAGCGGACAAGCCGGCCGCCTCGGACAGCGCGGCCCCGCCGCCGCTGCGGCGCAACCGGGCCGGGATCTAGGCGGTCGGTGGCCCCCCCCGCCTCAGGGCGGCCAGCCGGCGCTGGTACTCCTCCTCGTCGATCTCGCCCATCGCCAGCCGTCTGGCCAGGATCTGCTCTGGGGCCTGGGGGTCACCCTGGCCCCGCCAGGGACCCCGGCCCGGCCCGCTGAGGGCCACGATGCCCCAGACCACAAGGACCAGGAAGATCACCATGAAGACCGCCATCACAATCAGCGCCACCCAGTCGCCAGATCCGTAAGGACCGTACCCATACATTGCTCAGATCACCTCATGCTCGGTTGGCGAACGGGGCAGCCATCGGGCCACCCCCAGGGCGGCCCCGCCGTCGCCCGGAACCCAATGGCGCCCATCCGCTGATTCTGCGCCCGGGGCAGGCCAGGGAAACGACTCGGGAGCTGGCGTTCGCACCAGCTCCCGGTTCTGGTTCGGAGCGGACCGCGGCCATTGGCGCGCTCCCGGCGGACGAAGCCGCCTCGGGCCCGCTGGCGGCCGCATGGGGCTGCGGTGCTGACGCTCCACGGGCCGGCTCAGCTTCCCCTCCAGCCCGCCCCCGCCAGCTGGCTGCCGGGTCCAGCCAGCTGGCGGAGCCGACGACGCGGATAGCTTGCACCTCTTCCCGACCAACCACCAACCCATCGTGGAGAGCGCCGTCCCCGCCTGCCAGGTGGCTATCAACGGGCCAAGAGCGGGCAGATTCACGCGCGGGCTGGGGCGCCCGGCCGTGACACAATCAAGAGCTGACATCCGAACCGCGACCCGTAGCTGACTGCTGAGGTCAAGACAGCTGATGCCAACCATCCGACGTGGCGCCGTTTCCAGGGCCTGGCGGCGGGTGTTCGAGCCGGACCTGATCCTACTCCACGCGCCCTCGGTCTGGGACTTCCGCCAGGAGGTCATCCTGCAGGGGCCCCTGGCGGACGTGATCCCTTCTACCGATGAGTTCGAGATGTACCCGATCGGGCTCACTAGCATCGGTGCCTACCTGGAGCTCAACCACTACAACGTCCGCATCCTCAACATCGCCTACCGGATGTTGCGCGAGCCGAGCTACGACGTCGCCGCCCACCTCCGCAGGCTGCACTCCCTAGTGTTCGGCATCGATCTGCACTGGCTCCCCCATGCCAACGGGGCGCTGGGGATCGCCGACCTGGTCAAGCAGGTGCATCCCGACTCCAAGGTGTTGCTCGGCGGCCTCTCCGCCAGCTATTTTCACCGGGAGCTGATCGCGAACCCGGCCGTCGATTTCGTCCTGAGGGGCGACTCGACCGAGGAGCCCTGCCGCCAGCTGCTGCAGGCTCTGCGGGAGGGATCGGCCTTGGAGCGAGTGCAAAACCTGACCTGGAAGCGACCTGATGGCGAGGTGGTGGTCAACCCGCTCACGTTCGTCCCAGCCGACCTAGACTGGATTGACGTCCCCGCCTACGACTTCATGCTCCATGCGGTCTTCAAGTACCGCAGCCTGGCCGACTTCGTGCCCTACGCGGAGTGGCTCCAGTACCCGAGCACCATGGTGCTCAACGCCCGCGGCTGCCCCTACAACTGCTCCATCTGCGGGGGTTCCAGGTCGGGCTACCAGATTGTGGCCGGCCGGGCCCGGGCCGCCTATCGGTCGCCGGAGAAGCTGGTCGCCGACATGCGCCGGATAGCCACCTTCTCGCGGGCCCCGATCTTCATGGTCCACGATCCCAGGGTCGGCGGCGTGAAGCGCGCCCAGCGCATCTTCGAGCTGGTGCGGGCCGCCCAGATCCCCAACGAGCTGACCATCGAACTCTTTTATCCTGCCGGTCCCGACTTCTTCGAGATGGTTCGGAGGGCCACCACATGGTGGAGCCTGGAGATAACCATCGAGTCGCCCGATTACGAGATCCGCAAGGTCAACGGCAAGTTCCCGGTGTCCAATGCCAAGGTTGAGGAGACGATCGCGGCCGCCCTCGACCAGGGGTGCGAGAAGCTGGACCTCTTCTTCATGGTGGGGCTGCCCCGCCAGACCCCCGCCAACGCCCTGACCACGGTCGACTACTGCCGGCATTTGGTGGAGCGCTTCCACGCCGACAAGCGGCTGCAGTTCTACGTGGCTCCCCTGGGCCCGTTCCTGGACCCGGGCAGCCGCGGCTTCGAGCAACCCGAGCTCGGCTACCACCGCCGCTTCACCACCCTGGAGGAGCACCGCCTAGCCCTGCTCGGCCCCACCTGGCGGGAGATGCTCTCCTACGAGACCGACTGGATGACCAGAGAGCAGATCGTGGACACCACCTACCGGGTCGCGGCCGGGATCAACGAGCTCAAGTTCGCCTCCGGGCTCATCGACTCCGCCACGCACAGCACCGTGGTCACCCATCTGGAGGCGGCGCGCGAGGTCCTGGCCGAGGTGGACCGGATCCTGCTCTTGCCCTCGCCGGAGCAAGCGGCCCAACTGCGCGCCCTCAAGGCCAAGACCGAGACCGCCAACACCGCCACCATGAACGGCAGCCAGGAGCTGAAGTGGCATTCGGCGACCGGCTTCCGGGTGAGCCGGCTCCTGGTCCGGCATCTGCTGGCGGCGTTTCCGAGGGAGGGCGGGCACGGGGTGGCCCGGCTCCGGGGTCACTACGACACCGCGGTGGCGCAGGTCAGGTCCCTGCCCGAGCTCGGCGAACGGCGCAACGACTGGCCCCAGAGTTCACCCGTGGGATCCCAAACAGCCCCCGCCGGCGCTAGCGCTCGGGACTGAGTGCTGGCAGCAGCCGCGCCGGCACCGGAGTCTCCAAGCAGCCGCCGTGGCCATCGGGAATGACCCGGTAGCCGCCTGCGTCCACCTCCTCGGCCACCACCTCGGCCAGTTCGTCGTCGACAAAGTGGGCTGCGGCGCCATCGTCAACGGCGAGACCGGCGGGGAGAGCCTTGTCGGCTACCAGCTTTTGAAAGGCGGGCCGCCGGCCCGGCTCGAAGCGGTAGTGGGGAGAGAAACTGCCAGGGAGCAGGCCCAGGCCGCCTCGGAAGGGCTGCAGCTCAGGGCCAAAGGAATCAGTGGTGCCGCTCTCGAACCAGCAAATCGCTCCGGCACTAACCCCCGCCAGCACGATACCCCGCTCCCAGGCGGTGCGCAGCACCGAGTCCAGCCCATGGGCCCTCCAGACCGCCATCATGTTGGCGACGCTGCCGCCCCCCACCAGGATCAGGTCCTGCGCCAACAGCAGCGTCGCTGGGTCGGCCACGTTGGGCTGGGGGAAGAGTGTCAGGTGGCTGCTGACGCAGGCCGTCTGAGCCAACGTCCGGTGCGCCTCGAGCACCCATCGCAAGTCCGGCTCGTTGGCGGTGGGCAGCATGCAAAGCCGGGGCCGTGGGCTACCGGTCAGGGCGATCGCGTACTCAACCAGCTGCGGCAGATGCCCTTCCGCAGGGTTCGCGGCCAGCCCGCCGATCGCCAGGACATGCCTGCGTCCGTCCGCTGCCACGAACCCAGCTTAGAGGGCGCCAGAGTTGGCGCGCACGCCCGGCCCGAGCCGGGCGGAGGAGCTGGGGCTGGCTCTATACTGGAGCCAAGCGCGACCTTGAAGCCGGTCCAGCGAGGCCGACAAGGTGATCGGAGGTTCTTGCCCGCCACCGCCCCTTGCCACCCGACTGGACCTCACGGGAGGCTGGCCATGCTGGTGCAGGGGAAAGTTGCGACTGACTTCCGACACGTGATCTCAGCCAGTCAGTTCGATCCGTACCTGGTGGAGGACCTCTTCCGTCGCACCAGGGCCATGGAGGTGAGCCTGGAGCGCCACCACCAAGGACCGCTCGGGGGCCGGATCATGGCCACCCTCTTCTACGAGCCCAGCACGCGCACCCGACTCAGTTTCGAGACCGCGATGCTGCGCCTGGGCGGCCAGGTGGTGGGAACCGAGAACGCCCGTGACTTCTCCTCCGCGATCAAGGGCGAGACCCTGGAGGACACGGTGCGGATCGTGGGCGGCTATGCCGATTGCATCGTGCTCCGCCACTCGGAGGAGGGCGCCGCGGCGCGTGCGGCCGCGGTCTCCCCGGTGCCGGTCATCAACGCCGGCGACGGACCCGGCGAGCATCCCACCCAGGCGCTGCTCGACCTCTACACCATATCGTCGGAACTGGGACGCCTGGATGGCCTTCATCTGGTCATGGTGGGGGACCTGGCCAACGGCCGTACGGTCCACTCCTTGGCCCAGCTGCTCTCGATGTATCGGGACCTGCGGCTCACTCTGGTGGCGCCCGCACGAGTTCGAATGGGAGAGGAGCTCATCGCCAGCCTGCGCCGGAGAGGGGCGCGGGTGGACCACTCCGAGGACCTCCTGGAGGCCGTTGCCGATGCCGACGTGGTGTACCAGACCAGGATCCAGACCGAGCGGCTCTCCGAGCCCTGGCTCGAGGGCGAGGCCGAGCGGCAGCGGTTCAGGATCACCAGCCAGGTCATGCAGTCGCTGCCCGCCGGGGCGATCGTGATGCACCCTCTGCCCCGGGTCGGGGAGATTGATCCCGAGGTGGACAGCGACCCTCGCGCCGCCTACTTCCGTCAGGCCGGCAACGGGGTCCCGGTGCGGATGGCCTTGCTGAGCCTGGTTCTGGCGGCGTGAGCGGCAGCCACCTGGCCGCGCCGTCCAGCCAACTGCTTGCCGATTCAGCCCAGGTACACCGGCTGCTCTTCAGGCTCGCGCGGGAATTGCAGGAGCGGCACCCGGACCCAGCCCGGGTGACCCTCTGCGGCATCGTCACCAGAGGGGTCTTCCTCGCCGACCGGCTGCGCCGCCTGATCGCGGAGCAGGGTGGAGGGACCTGGGAGGGGGTGAGCCTCGATGTCGGCCCCTATCGGGACGACCGCGTCCGACCAGCCCTCGCCACACCATCGGGGGAGCTCGTCGCCTTTCCCCTGCCGGCGGCGACCGCGGACGGGGTTCGGGACCGCGTCGTGGTTCTGGTTGACGATGTGTTCTACCACGGCCGCACCGCCAGAGCGGCCCTGGTAGCCCTGGCGGAGCTGGCCCGCCCCCGGGCCGTCGAGCTGCTGGTCCTGGTCGACCGCGGCCACCGCGAGCTCCCACTCCGCGCGACCTACGTGGGCAAGAACATTCCCACCGCCCAGAACGAGCGGGTGGCGGTCCGGGTGGCCGACTTCGACCCCCAGGATGCCATCCTGCTGGACCGGATCGTGGGATCTCCGGCATGAGAGACCTCCTGCTGCGGAGGGTCCGGCTCATCGATCCGCTGGGCGGCGGCGAGCGTGACAGTTGCGACCTGCTCCTGCGCGACGGAGTGGTGGCCAAGATCGGTCAGAAGCTGACCGCACCGGCGGGCAGTGCGGTCTTGGAACATCCCGGCAGCGTGGTGGCCCCAGCCTTCCTCGACCTTCACTGTCACCTGCGGGAGCCCGGACAGCCCTGGAAGGAGCGGATCGCCAACGCCACGGCCGCGGCCGCCGCCGGCGGATTCGGCGCCATCGGCGCCATGGCCAATCTGCAGCCGCCGTTGGACAGCCCGACGCGGCTGCGTCAGGCCAGCAGCAAGAACCGCGCGTGGGGCCGGATTCCGGTGCTGCAGTTCGGAGCCTGCACCAACGGCCTGGTGGGGCAGGAGCTGGTCGACATGGCGGGCCTGGTCGCGGCCGGAGCGGCTGGCTTTTCCGACGACGGCCGCAATGGCTGCGACCAGAAGACCCTGGTGGAGGTCCTGGCGCGCTCCAGCGGCCTGGGCCGGGTGGTGGCTGTTCATCCCGAGGACGAGGGCATCATCGCCACCGCCAACCAATCTTCGGGCGGCGATCCCACCACCTGGAGACTGCGCCCGGTGGAGGCCGAGGAGGCGGCGGTGGCCTCCGCCATCGCGGCACTGCGGGAGGCCGGGTGCGGCCGGCTGCACCTCCAGCATCTCACCACGGCGGCGTCTGTGAATCTGGTCCGCCAGGCCAAGGTGGAGGGGCTGGCGCTGACCGCCGAGATCACCCCCCACCACCTGATGCTCAGCGGCTTCTTGCGCGACCCGGACGCTCCCGATCGCACCATGACCTGCAACCCGCCCCTGCGCACGGAGGCGGATCGAGCCGCTCTCTGGGAGGGGCTGTTGGACGGGACGATCGACGCCATCGCCAGTGACCACGCGCCTCACGAGGTGCCCACCGATCCCCTCCGGCGGCGGCCTCCTGGCTTCAGTGGGGTCCAAGCCGTGCTCTCGGTGGTGCTCGGCCACGAAGACGCGGACTCCCACCTCGTCCGGATCGTGGAGGCACTCACGGCGGGCCCGCTGCGGGTGCTCGGCGCGGCCGCCCAGGGCCTCCCCGGCGAAGGGATCGAGAGTGATGCCCCGGCGCACCTGACCTGGTTCGATCCCGCCGGAAGCTGGTCGCCGGACCGGAGCTCATGGCTGTCGCTCGGTACCAACACCCCCTTCTGGCGCCAGCAGTTGCGCGGCACCGTGCTGGCCACCTTCTCGAGAGGCCGGGCGGTCTACCTGAACCGCGAGCTCGGTCCGGAGCTTGACCTTGGCTGAGGTGGACCCCACCGGGCCGGGGCGGATCCGCGGGGTTCTGGTGCTGGAGTCAGGGGTCCACTTCGAGGGCGACTGGATCGGGGCGGCGCGCCTGGAGACCTTTGGCGAGGTGGTCTTCAACACCTGCATGACCGGCTACCAGGAGGTGCTCACAGACCCCTCGTACGCGGGCCAGTTCGTGGTCTTCACCCAGCCTCTGATCGGCAATGTCGGCACCGCCGGCGTCGACATGGAGTCGAACCGGGCCTGGGCGCGAGGGGCGATCGTCGCCGAGGCCAGCCCCACCGCCCCCCACTGGCAGGCGGAGGGGACTTTCGCGAGCTGGCTGGAACAGCAGGGCGTGCCGGGCCTCACCGGGGTCGACACCCGGGCCCTGACCCGCCATCTGCGCAGCCGCGGCACGTTGAGAGCGGTGCTGGCACCCCTCGGCCAGCGGGAGCTCGGGGACCTTGTCCGGATGGCGAAGGAGTCGCCCGGGGTCTCCGAGCAGCAGCTGGTCGCTGAGGTCTCCTGCCCTGCGACCTACCAGGCCAATGAGCCCCTCCATCCCGCTCTGCGCCGCAGCGCGAGCGGTGGCCGAAGCGGCGCTGGTGACCCAGTCCGGGTCGCGGTCATCGATTTTGGAGTCAAGCTCAACACCCTGCGCTCGCTGGTGAGCCGGGGAGCCGAGGTCTGGGTTCTCCCCCACTCCTGCACCGTGGCTGACCTGGAGCGACTGAACCCGGACGGCGTGGTGCTGACCAACGGCCCCGGCGATCCGGCCCAGCTGCCCCAGGAGCTGGCTCTCACCAAGGCGGTGCTGGCTCGATACCCGGTGCTGGCCATCTGCCTCGGGCACCAGCTGGTGGGTCGCGCCATCGGAGCCACCACCAGCCGACTCCGGTTCGGCCACCACGGCGGCAATCACCCGGTCCTGGACGGGACCACCGGGCGGGTCTTCGTCACCCCCCAGAACCACGAGTTCCAGGTCGACTCCGAGAGCATCCCCGAGGGCTCGGGTTGGTTCGTCTCCGAGCGCAACCTGAACGACGGCTCGGTGGAGGGCCTCCGGAACCTGGGCCTGCCAGTGATCTCGGTGCAGTACCACCCGGAGGGCAGTCCCGGCCCCCAGGACCGCCAGCACCTCTTCGACGAGTTCCTGGGGCTGTGCCGGCGCCGACCCGGGCCAGGGTCGCGCCCCCCCCTGGCGGCGCCTCGGCCCCGCCCGCGCAAGGTCCTGGTGTTGGGGAGCGGCCCGATCGTCATCGGGCAGGCCGCCGAATTCGACTATGCCGGCACTCAGGCCTGCCACTCCCTGCGCGAGGAGGGGGTGGAGGTGGTGCTGGTCAACAGCAATCCGGCCACCATCATGACCGACGAGGAGACCGCCGACCGGGTCTACCTGGAGCCCCTGACCGTGGACGCGGTGGAACGGATCATCGCTCTGGAACGGCCGGACGGACTGCTGGCCGGCCTCGGCGGCCAGACGGCCCTCAACCTGGCCGTCCAGCTCGACGACCAGGGCATCCTGGAGCGCTACCGGGTGCGGGTGCTGGGGACCCAGATGGAGGCGGTGCGCGACTCGGAGGATCGGGACCGCTTCAAGCGCAGAATGCTGGCGATCGGGGAGCCGGTGCCACCATCCCGGACGGTCAACACCGTCGCCGAAGCGGTCGAGTTCGCGGCTGAGGTGGGACTTCCCCTGGTGGTACGGCCGGCGTTCACCCTCGGGGGCACCGGGGGGGGGATCGCCACCAGTGACGAGGAGCTGGAGCAGGTCGTCGCCCGTGGCCTGCGCGCCAGCCCGATCACCCAGGTCCTGGTGGAGCAGGCGCTGCTGGGCTGGCGCGAGCTGGAGTACGAGGTGATGCGCGATGGCGACGGCACCTGCATCTGCGTCTGCAACATGGAGAACCTCGACCCCATGGGGGTCCACACCGGGGATTCGGTGGTGGTCGCGCCCAGCCAGACCCTCACCGACAAGGAGCACCAGCAGCTGCGCTCGGCCGCTTTGCGCATCATCTCCGCCTTGGGGATCGAGGGCGGTTGCAACGTTCAGTTCGCGCTCGCGCCCGACTCCTTCAGCTACTTCGTGATAGAGGTCAATCCGCGCGTGAGTCGGTCCTCGGCCCTGGCTTCCAAGGCAACCGGGTACCCCATCGCTCGAGTGGCTGCGAAGATCGCCCTCGGACTGCGGCTGCGCGAGATCCAAAACCAGGTCACCCAGCGGACCTCGGCCGCCTTCGAGCCCAGCCTGGACTACTGTGTGGTCAAGATCCCACGCTGGCCGTTCGACAAGTTTCCCCGCGGAGACCGCCGCCTGGGCACCCAGATGAAGTCCACCGGCGAGGCGATGGCGATCGGGCGCAACTTCCACTCCGCGATCTCCAAGGCCCTGCGCTCCCTGGAGCACGGCCAGCCCGAGGAGACCGCCCTGCGCCTGGCCACGGAGAGACTGGAGCAGGCCACCGACCTCCGGCTGATGGGGGTTCTGGAGGCGCTGCGGCAAGGCCAGCCGGCCAAGACGGTCGCCGGGCGCACCGGATACCCAGCCTGGTTCTGCGACCGGCTCTTCGAGCTGGCCGCCCTGGAAGGGGATCTGGAGCGAGGCTCAGGCAGCTTGCCGGAGGAGCGTCTGCTCCGGCGGGCCAAGCAGTACGGGCTCAGCGATCGGCGGATCGCCGATCTCGCCCACCTGGACGCCGAGGAGCTCCGGGCGCACCGGCTCCGGGCCGGCATCCGGGCCACGTTCAAGTGCGTCGACACCTGCGCCGCCGAGTTCGACGCCACCACCCCCTACTTCTACTCCAGCTTCGAGTCCGAGGACGAGCAGAGGGCGGACGGTGGAGCGGCCGTGGTGCTGGGCTCGGGCCCGATCCGGATAGGGCAGGGAATCGAGTTCGACTACTGCTCGGTGCAGGCGGCCGCGGCGCTGCGTCGCCAGGGACTGGACGCGGTCATGATCAACAGCAACCCCGAGACGGTCTCGACCGACTTCGACTGCAGCAGCCGCCTCTACTTCGAGCCGCTCGACCTGGAGGCGGTGCGGGAGGTCTGCGCGATCGAGCGGCCGCTGGGCGTTGTGGTCCAGTTCGGCGGCCAGACGGCGATCAACCTGGCGACCCGGCTGGAGCGGCTCGGAGTGCCCCTGCTCGGCTCCCCGAGCGGCGCCATCGAGATGGCCGAGGACCGGGGCCAGTTCGAGGCCCTGCTCGGTCGGTTGGGGATCGCCAGGCCACCGGGAGCGGTGACCAGGGACCCCGACGAGGCGGTGGCGATCGCGCACCGGGTGGGCTATCCAGTCCTGGTGCGGCCCTCCTACGTGCTGGGGGGACGGGCCATGGACGTCACCCACTCGGAGGAGGAGCTGCGGCAATACCTGGGCGAGGCCCTGCGGGCATCCGGCGATGCCGGAGGCGAGGTTCTGATCGACAAGTACATCCTGGGGCTGGAGGTCGAGGTCGACGCCGTCAGCGACGGGGCCGAGGTCCTGGTGCCCGGGGTCATGGAACACATCGAGCGGGCCGGCGTCCACTCCGGGGACTCGATGGCGGTCTTCCCGCCCCAGCGGTTGCGGGAGGAGGCGGTCGCGGAGCTGGTCGAGACCACCACCAAGCTCGCGCTCGAGACCGGCACCGTCGGACTGATCAACGTCCAGTACGTGGTCCACCGCGGGCGGGTGCTGGTGATTGAGGTCAACCCCCGTTCCAGCCGCACGGTCCCATTCCTCAGCAAGGTGACCGGGGTGGCCATGGTGGATGCCGCGGTCCGCGCCATGCTGGGGCAATCCCTGCGCCAACAGGGGCTGCTCCCGGGGCTGGTCCCGCCGCCCCCGCTGGTCGCGGTCAAGGCACCGGTATTCTCCAGCCGCAAGCTGAACTCCGTGGACACCGTCCTGGGCCCCGAGATGACCTCGACCGGCGAGGTGATCGGCGTCGACAGCACCCTCACGGCCGCGCTGGAGAAGGCCTTCCTGGCCGCGCTTGGCTCATTGCCACACCACGGAGGCGCCCTGGTCAGCATCGCCGACCAGGACAAGCCGGAGGGCCTCGCGGTGGCGGCCCGGCTGGCGGAGTTGGGGTTCACCGTCTACGCCACCGCGGGCACGGCGGCGGCTCTGCGGGAGGCCGGAGTCAGTGTGGTGGAGGTTCACAAGCTGCACTCCGGGCGCCCCGACGTGGTCGACGTCACGGTCAGCGGCCAGGTCCAGCTGGTCATCAACACGATCTCGCGGGTGGCGACCGACGAGATGCTCGGAGAGGAGTCTCCGGACGACTCCAGCCGCCCGGTCCGAGACGGCTACCGGATCCGCCAGGTGGCGGTGCAGCGGGGCCTACCGTGCCTCACCTCCCTTGACACCGCGGCCGCTCTGGTGCGGGCGCTCGAGAGCAGCCAGAGCGGCGGCCAGACCCGGATCGCCACCATCGATGAGCACCGCCGCGGCACCCCGCAGGTGGTCCCTGAGTGAGCTCACCCGAGACCCTGAGCGCGACAGCGCTGGTCGGCCGGAGTGACCTGTCCGAGGCTCTCGACGAACCGGCCGCCTGCGTCAAGGTGGACCATCTCGGTGCCAACCTTTACGAGATCACCTTCGAGGCGCCGGCTCTGGCGGGGCTGGCCCGGCCCGGCCAGTTCGCTCAGATCAAGGTCGACCCCGGCCCGATCCCGCTCCTGCGCCGGCCCTTCTCCTTCAGCCGCGCCGACCCCGAGACGGGAACGATCTCCTTCTACCTGGGCGTCGTGGGGGAGGGCAGCCGCCGGATGGCGGGCTTCCCGCCCGGTCATCCGGTTCGGATCCTGGGACCCCTCGGCCGGGGATTCAGCCTGCCGGCTACCCCGGGCCGATCCCTGATCATCTCGGGCGGCCTGGGGGCCGCTCCCTTTCCCCTCCTGGCCGAGCGGCTGATCGCGCAGGACGAGGAGGTGATCTGGCTCAACGGGGCCAGGACTGTGGTGGAGCTCTATCCGAACCATCTGATACCGGGCGGGGTGGCCCGCAGGATCCAGTTCACGCAGGACGGGAGCGCTGGCGAGACAGGGCTCGTGACCGAGGGGCTGGCGGCGCGGCTGGACGGCGTCCAGCGTGTCTATGCCTGCGGCCCCAACGCGATGCTGGACTCGGTCCACTCAGCGTGGGCCGCGGGCGCCGCGGCACCGCGGCTGGAGGTCTCGATCGAAGCGCCGATGGGATGCGGCTTCGGCACCTGCCTTGGTTGCGCCATCCCGCTGTGCGACCCCGGCCACCCGGCCTCGGAAGGGCCCCTCGGCCTCTGCTGCCGGCAGGGCCCGGTGCTGGCGGCTGGGGCCCTGGACTGGGAGCGGCTCCTGCGGCAACCCGCCCACCTGGGATAGGGGATGAGCCATGGCCTTTGACAGCACGGTTGACCTCGGGCGCGGCCTGGTTCTTCCCAATCCTGTCGGAGTGGCCTCCGGAACCTTCGGCTACGGCTTCGAGGCCCTGGAGATGGCCGGGGTGGAGCACTTGGGCGCGATCTTCTCCAAGGGGACGACCCTGCACCCCAGGGCTGGCAACCGGCCACCGCGAATCGCGGAGACCCAGGCCGGGATGCTCAATTCCATCGGACTTCAGAACCCCGGCGTGGAGGTGGTCGCCCGCGAATACGCGCCGATCTGGGCGACCTGGGCCCCGCCGGTGATCGTGAACGTCGCCGGCGCCAGCATCGACGAGTACGTGGCCGTCTGCGAGCGCCTCGACGGCGTGCCCGGGGTGGCCGGTCTGGAGCTCAACATCTCCTGCCCCAACATCGCCCACGGAATGGATCTGGGCACCGACCCCAAGGCGGCTGCCGCCTGTGTGGGCGCGGTCCGCCAGGTGACCTCGCTCCCCCTGCTGGTCAAGCTCACCCCCAACGTCACCGACATCACCGAGGTCGGCCGGGCGGTGGAGGCCGCGGGCGCGGACGCGGTCAGCGCCGTCAACACCTACCTGGGCATGAAGATCTCCCTGAGTCAGCTGGGGCCGGTGCTGCCGGGTCTGGGCACGGCCGGCCTCAGCGGCCCCGCGATCAAGCCCTTGGCGCTGGCCGCGGTCGCCAGGCTGCGCCAGGCGCTGGGGATCCCGGTGGTGGGGATCGGAGGTATCAGCTCGGTCCAAGACGGCCTGGAGTTCCTCGTCGCCGGAGCGCAAGCGATCCAGATCGGGACCGCCAACTTCCACTCCCCGGACGTATCCCGTCAGGTGCTCGACGGCTGTCTTGAGTACGCCCGGGCGAGTCACCTGGGCACCTGGGCGCAGATCCGGCGGAGCCCGTCCCGCCCGGTGACCGGCTGAGGTGAGGCGGAGTCGCCGCCTGGGAACCCGGAGCCGCGGCCGCAGTCGCCCGGGCCACAAGCGAGTACCGTCGCTCTGGTGCCTGCGTTGGTCGAGAAAGTGGTGAGTTGGTGAGCGGTGATCCCAGCGGCGGCGGGGCCCTGCGGGACCGGCTGGCGGGCCACCGTACCGTGCTGGCCTGGCTGCGCACGGGGATCTCGCTGGCCGGCCTGGGCTTCGTGGTGGCCAAGTTTGGCCTCTTCCTGCGCCTGCTGAGCGTGCGGACACAGACCAGGGCCTTGCCGAGCGCCCCCTTTTCCGGGTACCTCGGAGTGGCCTTGGTGTTGATGGGCGCGGCCACCATGCTGCTCGGTTACCTGCAGCACCGCAGCACGCTTGGGACTGGCGCCGTTCCCGACGCTGGTCTGCCGGCCGAATGGCCGGTAGGGGCGCTGGTGGGCGGATGCGTGCTCGCCAGCGTGGCCTTGGCGGTCTACCTCCTGATCGGACCCGGGGGTTGATCCCGCAGGGCGTCAGGTAGGGGGCTTCGGGCAGCCCCGGATGGCCTGCTCGATCAGACGCCCTTCCGGTTCAGCATCCCCTGGACGTCATCGGGGGTGAGACGGCTGAGCCGGATCCGGCCGAGGTCGGGGATGAGGTGGTGCCGCACCACTCCGGCATAGCTCTCGTAGGTGGAGGCCCGCACCGACGGACGGGCGGTGTTCTCCAACCAGCCTTTGAGGAAGTCGGCAACGGTCTACCGCTCGGGGGGCGGGGTGCGATGCTCCGAGAAAGCCGCCAGGGCCGCCGTGAGCTTGGCGGACGCCTCCGCCCTGGTCCTGGCGTAGCGGTGTACAGCTTGCCCCCCGAGGGGGAGGTGGCCTGGGCCACCCACCTGCCGTCGGCCCGCTGGTAGACGCTTCCCTCCAGGTTTCCCCGCCGGCCCGCCGTCCGCCGGTGC
>JAKAWF010000525.1 GCA_021817025.1 bacterium | reverse complement strand
CCAATTCGGGCTGGCCGCGGCTGGCGCGTCCCGCTACACGTCTTACAACCTCATCCTCCTGACGGGCGTCTACCTCGCAGCCGTGGCGGCGGCGGACCCCAGCAAGCTCGCGAAGAACTGGTCCGGAATCACCCAGAGGAGTTTGCTGACGGCAGCACCCCTCGCGCTGGCCGCTCTCCTTGTGGTGGTTCAGCTGGGCTGGGGCCTTCCCCAAGGGCTGTACCAGGGACAGGTCTATCTGGTCAACCGGACCATCGGGTCCCAGTTGCTGCGCAACTTCCGCCAGGAACCCGCCTCCCGGCTCGGGCTGTACCTCTTCTACCCCGAGGGGCCCTACGTCAAGGCGTGGGCACCGATCTTGGAGCGATACCACTGGTCGACGTTCTCCAGCCCCGGCTGAAGAGCTTCACGGACCGTCTGGAGCAGATTACCGAGCGAGCGATCACATAGTTGCGCGCCAGTGCCCTTGGCCGTCATTCAGGCCAGCGAAAGCTAACTCGACTCCGCCGGGCTGACTTTTCGAAGGTGGAGGTCCGTGGACGAATGCTTTGGGGCCCGAAAGTGGCGCTGGCCACCACGACGGAGCGTCCCGCGCGGGGCCTCATCCGGGCCCCCGCGCCCGGAGCCCCGGAGTTGGGCTGACCTCTCCTCGGCCAGCACGTTCCGGACGTTCAACGGTTCACGCGTCTCGGACAGATCGGCTCTTCGCCCTCCTGGCGACTCGATCTTGAACTGTGGCGCCAGGCAACGTGCGTATTTCGGGGCAAACCGATCAGTCGTTTCGGTTGAATCCGATCACCGGTTTCGGCGGAATCCGATCGGCCGTTTCGGAGCAATCCGATCACCCTGGGGAGGCGGGCGGGGCGGTGGCGTGAGGTGAGGCGGGCACTGTTGAGGTTCGAAGCTCCGGATCCCGGCCGGCACGCCGAGCGTGGCAGCCTCTGGCCCGGTTGAGAAGGGCGTACTGCGTTGGTCGGGCCCGCCGCCGTTCCCGAAGCACCTGTGCCACCGGCGGACCACCGACTCCGCCACCAGTCCATCGGAGGTGCACGCCGCCGCGCAGCGCTCCCAAGACCACCTCTGAGAGCGTCGTCCCAGAGCGGTCGTGATCACCGTGCGGGAGTACCGGAAGTGAGGGATGACTTCAGCGGGATACACCGACCTGGTCTTGTGGCACCGCTGGCAATGCTGGCGGGGGATGCGGAGTACCCTCCCTGTCTCGTACTCACGCAGCCTGCGAGGTCGGCCGCAGCCCCAGCCCACCCAGTGATCCGCGCCGCAGCGCTCACACGGTCCGAGGGTGGGGAGTGGTGGTACGCTCGTCTCGGTCTTCGACCAGCCTCCAGAGACGAGCCAGGAAGCAGGCTCTGGAGGCCTCTTCCTTTCTGGTCGAGTTTACGGCTGACGAGTCCTATCACAGACCAACCTGGGGCACAGCCGCCTGCGCCACCCTGACGGACGAAGGCCAGGTCCCTGGGGCAGCTCCACAGGCCCCGAGGGATTCCACCGATCAAGTGCTCGGTCTTCCATGATCTGGCGGTCGTATGGCGCCTTGGGCCGCGGGTACGTCTCTGGCCCCACCGGTGCTTCCCCGCGTGATTCAGAGCCAGCCCAGGTGGCGATTCTCAGCCCCCGCTGCCACCCACCTTCGCCGTCGGGATGCCGACCACACCCGTGGCAAGGCATGGGCCTGTAGTCCCAGGTACGGTCAGCTCGACCCGCCGGATAACACCGGGCCAGAAGAAGGACAGCAGGACTGTCCCGTCGGCCCTGCTCGCTGCCCCGGTGACGAGCGGCGCGCTCAGTCCCCCAGTGAGGCTCGAGCTGGCGGCCAAGGTCACACGCCGGCCCCTTTCCGCAGGAAACTCAGCCTTCAGGGTCCAGACACCGCCGGGCAGTGGTCGCACTAGCATGACGGCGATGATCGACGAGTCCGGACCTGCGCAGCTCGCACTCAAGATGTCCGAGGCGGGGAGCGTCCCGGGCCGAAGCTGGCCATCGGGCTCCACGACGTAAAGGCGTGTACCCGTAAGGTCGATCGGCGCCTTGATGCCCCAGAGCAGCGTGAAGCTCCGCAAGCTCGTGTAGGGCCATGCAGACTCGAAGAGCATGTTGGTGGGCACCGTGGTGTCGTATAGCGACCACTGGTGAGGGTATGTGTGGTCAACACGGATCACCGCCACCCGCAGTGTCGCCACGTATTGGCGCCCGGGATTGTCCGCCCATCGAGCACCGGCAGGAATCGCCGACTCAAAGAAGAGGGTTAGATAGCACAGAGCCAGGACACCCCCCAGGGCACGCCGCGTGCCGGCTGGAGGGAAGGCCCAGCTCCTCACTTCGCAGCGCCCCATGGTCACAAAGCCCAAGCCCACCACGGCGGGCACAAAGGCGTCGACCAAGTACTGATAGTCCTGCCCAATCGCGTCGCCGAACTGTGTGACTCTGGCCAAGCCCACGAGGGTCATCAGAAGCGCGAACGGAACCACGACCAAGCTCCACCCGATCGCCGCGCGGCCCGCGGTCCGCCAAGTGGTCACGCCCACGGCGGCAAGCAGCAGCACCTCGGTCACCACGACCCACCAGAGTGGAGCCACCCCATCTCCTCGCGGGCCGGTCCACTGCCAGGAGAGCGGGCCGCCCACCAAGCTCGGGATGAAGGTCTTGGACCACGAGGTCCACAGGAAGGCCACTAGGGCGCCCAGCGCTGGTGGGTGCCCGAGGGGAGCCCGCACTTTGCTGAGAAACACCGCGATGAACGCTGCCGCCACGAAGAGGCACCACAACACCGGCGCCACGGCCCGCCGCACTCTCATCTTCCAC
>JAKAWF010000524.1 GCA_021817025.1 bacterium | reverse complement strand
CCAACCGCGTCCCAGGCCACCGCGAACTCCCGGTCCGTCGCCGGCGGGGCCTCCGACAGCCAGGGCTCCTCCTGGCTCGGAGGGAACAGGGCCGGGTAACCGCGCCGGAACCGCCGGATCTGGCCCCGCTCGACGTACTTCGTGGGTCCGGACAGCCGCTTCGAGGCGACCGACCTGATGAACCGCTCGATCTGCATGTCGTCCAGGGCACGGTCGGGGTCGAGCTGATCTGGATTGTCCCCGCCCAGCCAGTACAGGTACCGCGCCAGTGTGCTGAGGAGCGGCCTGGACACCAGCTCTCTGGCTGGGATGGCGTCGCGGTTGGCCGCCAGAATGCTCAGGAGCAATGGCCGAGCCAGATGCCACTGGGCGTCGTCATCGACGTTGCGGAGGCGGTAGGTGCCCTCAGCCACCGACCTGAACGGATGCCCTGGCGGCAACGCCAGCAGATCTTCAAGCGCCGTCGTGCTGCGGCCTCGCCTACTCAAGCGGGCTCGCTCCAGGGGCATGCGCGATCCGCTTTGCCCCGGTCTGCTCCCAGTTGCGCTACGCTGTCCCTCGGCATCCGCTCTCCTGATGACCTGTGGATGTCCAACGGGCCGTCCTCGTCTTCCCAGCCAGGACGGCCCGCCCTTTGTTTGCCCCGCGTTATTCGCCAGGGGCTGAACCAGCCCCTATATCCATCGTCTCCACCCTGTCAAGCTTCACTTCCTCTTGGCTGTCGGAAATGGCCCTGTGGATGGCCTCAGGCGATGCCTCGAAGTGACGCCGCGCATCCCTCCACCCCTCTACGCGAGGGGAAAACCAAGGCGAGCCAGCCTCAGCCGACCGCCTCCAATGGGCCCCACCCCCCCGGTCACTCGAGATGATTCAACGGCTCCGTGCCCCCCCGCCTGAAGGACTCCGAGGAGATCAAGGGGCAGGAGTGGCTTGCCTGCGTGGCGGCGCTGCCCTTGGCTCCGGTCATCGGCAGTGTGCCGGACCTAGGCGAGGCGGCCTGCGTCCTGGACCGGTCCCACGGCGGGCATACCGAGGGGAAGGAGGCACTGCTGGACCGTGTGGTGTGCCCTGCCCACTTGTCCGCGGTCGGCAAGCCCACCGCCCTCACGCCTGCTTTCCTGGTCGGGCCGCCGGGCAGTGAGCAAGACCACCCTGTCCACGGCGTTCGCCAAGACGCTTGGGATGTTAGAGCTCCGATTGCCATGGCCCCGGACTGGCTTGGTCACTGACAACGCCCCGTGCAGCGCTGTCGCCAGGGGCGACCAGGTGTGGGCCCAGGGCATGAGGGCAACGCTTCCAGCAGGCCGCCCTCCAGCCGATCTGACTTCGGATTTCCCAACTTGAGCCCGGAACCAACCGCCCGATAGCGGCAACTCCACTGTTTTGCAACACCTTCTCTGGTCGAGGGAGCCAGGTCGCCCAGAGTGGACTGGTACTCGGCCAGCAGCGACGGGGTCAACTCCGTGCAGGCCGTGACCTCCCGGGCATGGCAGAAGTCGGTGAGGCGGGTCAGCGCCGTGCGGTAGGAGCGAGCGGTGGCCGGGATGGAGTGGGAATCGCAGAAGAGCCGGGCCGCCTCCTCGACGGCAAAACCGTTGCGGTCATGACTCGCACCCCCTCGCCGGGTCCTCGTCTCCGGGGAGGCAATGGCCCTGCCGCCAGTCGTCTGAGGTGCCATGGTGATCTGCGTGGCGCCGCTTGTGATGTCCATGCGCCCAGCATCACACGGGTGTTCCCTGCCCTAAATGGCTTCTCCCGAGCCGCCGATTACCCAGTCAGCCGGCGGCTGGGACCCTCGGTCGCTCCCTGCCAACCGAGGCCCGTGGCCCCTCACCGGGCCCAATCGTGGGGTCTGGATCCCCCCCCCGGGGTCGAGGCCCGAGCAAGCTCATCACCGACGGTCCCGCTCCCCTCCGGCCAGGGCAGGATCCGACGGCTCGGCCACTGCCGTCGCCACCTGGACACCTTCTCCTCGTAGACGTGCCTGGGGGCCAGGGTCGGATTGGGGCGGACGACCAGACTGAGGAGATCGGAGAGGCCGTAGGGCGCGTAGACGCGCCAGTGGTCATCCGCCTCGAGCCGGATCCCCACACAGGACGCGGTCGAGGCCGGAGGAGTAGGGAGGACAGGGGACCCCGAAGTGCGCCTCATACGAAAGATACACCCGGGCCCCGTTGCGGACCTCGACCGCCACCGGCAGGCCGGCGAAGATTGGCGTGGCCGCCTTGATGGCCGTGTCCTCCGCTTTCCAGCTCAGATCGCTGGGCTCGAAGTCCAGCAGGTCGTAGTCCCGGATGCCTCGTCGGGCGAGCGCGAGCCGAGAACGTTCCAGACCGTCTGGGTCACGCACCCGGCTCCCAGGTACCACCCCGGCAACCCGAGCCGGCGGGCACGTTGCAGGACCTCGAGGAAAAGCGGGCTCTGGCCGAGGATGCCATGGAGGAGGTCGATTTGCTCATCGAGGGGGAGCCGGTCGGTCGGTTGTCTGGCGGGACGGGCGGGCCGCGGCGAGGCTGGGCCCTGAGGCCACCCGCGCAGACGTCCAGCGAGGGTGGGCATCGCACGCGCTCCTGGTGCTGAAAACGCGATGTGGTGAGCTGCCGGTTACTACCATTATCGGCGGCTCACCAGTTTTCTGAGCTCGATCGCCGCTGCCCAGGTGGCGATCGAGCTCACCACATATATAGGTTGTGCGATCCCAATCCCCATTTCTCCGACGCGTCGGCGGCACAGGTTGCGGCCACGTAACTGGTCTACGTCGCATCGCGCTGGAAGGCGACCGAGTTTTGAACTCAGTCGCTCAGATCTGAACTGCCCACTGCT